>NZ_JBGJZU010000033.1:0-61086 GCF_041354475.1 Microcoleus sp. | reverse complement strand
GTAGGCGCAGGGGAATAGCAG
Organism: Microcoleus sp.; assembly: GCF_041354475.1. Lineage (NCBI taxonomy): Bacteria > Bacillati > Cyanobacteriota > Cyanophyceae > Oscillatoriales > Microcoleaceae > Microcoleus > Microcoleus sp. The sequence goes on along the minus strand of NZ_JBGJZU010000033.1, from coordinate 61,065 downwards.
GATGCCAGACCAGCCTACGAAGACGAAACGATCGCGTTTGAGCCAGTCGTCGAGTACATCAAAGATGCCTCGCTCGTTCTGGGCGCGTCCGACTGCAATTGTCATTGCTGTAAAATCCTCTTGCTTGTTAAAAGGTTAAGGTTTGTCAATTACCCCAACTAAAATTCTTCATATATGAATGTTAGGTGGGGATGAAAGGTGGTTCTAATTAAAGTTAACATAACTATACATTATAATTTCATAAAATTTCAACTCGATTGGTAGTTGAATTAAGATTTGGCTTTAACGCTTTTGAATTTTATGACTGCACAAACAACGACTTCGAGCGGACGCATCCTGCGCCAGCAGGTTTTGGGTTCCCGCCGCTTCAGCAATTACTGGTGGGCGACGGTGGTCAGCATTGGAGGGACTGGCTTCCTGCTGTCGAGCATTTCTAGCTACTTGCACGTAAATCTGCTGCCTTTTGCTGACCCGACTCAGCTCATTTTTATCCCCCAGGGCATCGCGATGGGTTTCTACGGTGTCTGTGCTCTGCTGTTGGGGTCTTACCTCTGGCTGACTGTTCTCTGGGATCTTGGTGGCGGGTATAATGAGTTCGATCGCGAAACAGGCAGTATTCGCATCTTTCGCTGGGGTTTTCCAGGCAAAAACCGTAAAGTAGACTTTACCTGCAAAACATCCGATGTTCAATCGGTACGGGTGGACATCAAAGACGGTCTCAGTCCCCGTCGCAGTATTTATCTCAAGCTCAAAGACCGCCGTCAGTTTCCCCTGACTAGAGTCGGACAACCCATATCCTTGTCTAAGGTGGAAAATGAAGCGGCCGAATTGGCTCGATTTTTGAAGGTTCCCTTGGAAGGACTTTAAGAATTTTAGATTTGAGATTTTGGATTTGGGATTGGTAAGTGGGGGGTAGGCACTGACCATCCAGTACCCCTGCAAAACGATAATTTACCTTAAAATCAAACCGCCCAGCCTCCCATCCCCCTTCACCAGGGGGAGGAAACAGAATGTTCCGATTCCTCAGTTTGATGCCAGGGAGTGTCAATTAGCAATTTCTAAGTTTTTGGCCTAATATCTCTAGTTGCCAAGTTTTTAATCAAGTGAAAGTGAAAATGCAAATCCGAATTCAGCAGTGGTTTTTCTCAATTTTAATCATTGGTGCCCTTTTTGTAGGTGGATGTGGTAGTTCCACTCCCGCCAATTCTACTCCCACACCGAATCCGGCATCTGGTGAAAGTATTTCTTTGTCTCCGTCTCCGTCTCCTGCTGTTGTGGCTGCTAGTTCGCAATTTAGTAACTTGCCGCGTTTGGAAGGAAAAGCAACGGTGGTGATGACGGTTAAAGGATCGCCAATTACGATCGAACTTGACGGTACAAATGCTCCGATTACTGCGGGCAATTTTGTGGATTTGGTTCAGAAAGGTGTCTACGATGGGCTGGTATTTCACCGCGTAGTACGGGAACCTCAGCCTTTTGTGGTTCAAGGTGGCGACCCCCAGGGGAAAGATCCTAAATTCCCTTCTCAGCGGTTGGGAACTGGTGGTTTTATTGACCCGAAAACTTCTCAGGAACGATATATTCCTCTGGAAATTAAAGCTAAAGGTGCGAAAAGTCCTACCTACAGCACCACGTTTGAGCAAGCTGGGGTTACTGAGAAACCTGTTTTGGTGCATAGTCGTGGGGCTGTGGCTATGGCTCGATCGAATGCTCCTGATTCGGCTTCTTCGCAGTTTTATTTTACTTTGACGGATGTACCTTTTTTGGACGGTAGCTATGCGGTTTTTGGCTACGTCAAGCAAGGGATGGATGTGGTTGATAAGATTGAGGCTGGCAATCGCATTGACAAAGCTACTGTGACTCAAGGTTTGGAAAATTTTAAGGCTGTTAGTTAGTCAGTTGACAGTTGACAGTTGGCAGTTGATAGTTGATAGTTGATAGTTGGCAGTTGGCAGTAGTCATTAGAGAAACAACTGCCTTCTACTTTATTGCCAAAAGCAAGCCTTTTACTTATGGATGTTGTTGTTACTGGAATTGGTTTGGTTTCTGCTTTAGGCTCTCTGGAAAATAGTTGGAAAAAACTGTTGATTGGAGAGTCGGGAATTGAGCAGCATCAACCTTTTCTAGAACTTGAACCCCGACCTCTGGCTTTAATTGATCCAAAACCTGCGGATTTAATAACTTTAATTCGGCGGGTTTTGGCAGATGCTTTGCAAGATGCTAATTTGACTTTGCCGATTCCTGATTGCGGGATTGCGATCGGTTCTAGCCGCAGTTTTCAGGGAAATTTGGAACAGTTGCTAAGAGAAGGAAGTTCGGCAACGGATTCTGTAACGGATGTAACGGATGTAACCGATGGAAGGAAGACCGAAGTTGGAAGACCGAAGTTGGAAGACCGAAGAGGGGAGAAGGAAGAGGGAAGGGAATTCCCGATTACCGATGCCCCATGCCCTATGCCCGATGCCCGATGCCCCATGCCCGATTCCCGATTCCCAATGCCCTATTCTGAATTTGTGCATTTTTTGCCTCATATGGGGGCGATCGCGGTGGCCAGAGCAATTGGCTCTACCGGGCCGGTGCTGGCGCCGATGGCGGCTTGTGCGACTGGTATTTGGTCGATCGCCCAAGCTGTTGAGTTAATCCAAACTGGTCTGTGTCAGCGGGCGATCGCAGGTGCCGTGGAAGCGCCCATCACACCCTTAACTCTGACTGGATTTAACCGGATGGGTGCTTTGGCAACAACTGGTTGCTATCCCTTCGATCGAGACCGGGAAGGGTTGGTACTCGGCGAAGGTGGAGCTTTATTTGTATTAGAATCGGCGGATTTGGCAATGAGTCGCGGTGCTCAAATTTACGGCCGAGTTTCGGGTTTTGGCTTGACAAATGATGCGTGTTATGGTAACGCGCCGGAAATTGGAGGAAAAAGTGCGATCGCGGCGGTAAATAAATGTTTGAAACGGAGTAATTTATCAACCTTTGACATCGATTGCATTCACGCTCACGGCACTGCAACGGAGTTAAATGACCAACACGAAGCACTTTTAATTCACAAGTTGTTTCCTTTCGGAGTTGCTGTTAGTTCCACTAAAGGGGGGACAGGACATACTTTGGGAGCTTCGGGAGCTTTGGGTATAGCTTTTTCTTTAATGAGTATCAAAGAGCAGATATTGTTACCTTGCGTCGGAATGCGCCAACCGGGATTTGAATTAGATTTTGTGCGCTGTGCCCGATCGACCAAAGTGAGAAATACGGTTGGTTTGAGTTTTGGCTTTGGGGGTCAGAATGCCGCGATCGCTCTGAGTCAGTATAGTTAATTTTTTAATAAAAATTTTTTAAACCAAAAGTTGATATGCAATTAAATTGAAGGAATAAGAGAAGATATAAAAAAGAAACTGTTTAGATTAAACTTCAGGTGGTATTTTCACATGGATTTGGCATCTCATCGATTTATGTCCTACTTTGAACCCGAACAAGCAGCGCACCTGTGCAAAATAGCGATCTTGGAGAATTTTGCCCAGGAAACCCTGGTTTTTGAGGAGGGAGATCCAGCGGATTTCTTATATCTAGTCTTAGAAGGTGAAGTCAAATTTAGCAAACGGATTGACAACAATAAACATCAAACTGTTGCTCTAGCTAAACCGGATGACTTTTTTGGGGAACTCGGAGTTTTAGACGGACAGCCGCGCAGTGCTAGGGCCTTAGCCATTGCAGGCTCAACTTTAGCCAAAATATCTCGCACAGAACTCATAGATACACTTCATTTTAGCAAAGGAACTTCCGTGCTGCAAATTTTTAGCTTTATTGTTCAAAATTTGCGCGACACAACCGATCAGTACGTGAACCAGTTTGTACATAAACAAAAAATGGTTCTGGTTGGAGAAATGGTGAGTACAATTATTCACGATTTCAAAAGTCCTTTTACAGGAATTAAACTCTCAAGTGAAATGCTCAAAGAAATTCACCCGGACGAGGAAACTCAGGAGTGGTGCGACCTGATTCAATTGCAGGTTCAGCGAATGTTGGGAATGGCAGAGGAAGTATTAGAATTTTCTCGTGGAAATTCTGTTTTACATAAAAAATCAATTAATCTCATCCAGACTTTGCACCAATTTGAAAAGTTGAATAGGGTTTATTTTGAAGCGGCAAAAGTAGAGTTGGTAGTACGGGTAACAGAAGTGATAGTGCTGGCTGACGAAAATAAGATTTTGCGCGTTTTGCAAAATTTAGTCGGCAATGCTGTGGAAGCTTTTGGGGGACGAGGGGGTCGTGTAGAGATTACTGTCACAGAAAGTGAGGACTGGGCAGAAATTAGCATTTACGATAATGGACCTGGTATTCCGCGGGCAATTAAGGAAAAATTATTTGAACCTTTTGTGACCTATGGAAAGCGCACGGGTACTGGTTTGGGAACGGCGATTGCTAAGTCGATGGTTGATGCTCACAAAGGGGAAATTACCTATGAGTCGGAAGATGATAAAGGAACAACTTTTTATATTCGTTTGCCTAAAAATATAAGTTAAATGAAGGGCAAAATGAAGTATAATTGAGTTGAGGAATAGCTAAAATTATAATGCCACTTAGTATTCAAACTTTACCCCCAGAAGTGATCGATTTAATTGCCGCCGGTGAGGTAATTGACTCGATGGCTGCGGCGGTGCGAGAATTAGTGGAAAATTCTCTGGATGCTGGCGCAACTCGCATAATTGTTTCTGTATGGCCCCAACAGTGGCGACTGCAAGTTGCAGATAACGGTGCGGGAATGGATTTGAAAAATTTGCAGCAGGCTGCTTCTGCTCATAGTACCAGTAAAATTAGCACTGAAGCAGACCTTTACAAAATTTCTACTTTGGGGTTTCGTGGCGAAGCTTTGCATAGTTTGGCTCAGTTGGGTTCTTTGGAAATCTTGAGCAGAACAAATGATTTGGGATTCGCCGATTTAGATGAAAATCCAGAGAATGTGGCTCTTGCAAATCTGTCTGCGTCGAGGGGGAAAATAGAAAATGCTCGATCGGGCTGGCGGGTAGTTTACGATGGCGCTGGGGAACCTGTGGAGGTGGAAACAATTGCGATCGCTCCAGGGACGGTGGTGACAGTTAGTAACTTGTTTGGCAATTGGCCAGTCCGTCGCGGCTTTTTGGCACCGGCACACCAAATGCGATCGGTACAATTAATTCTTCAGCAAATTGCTCTTTGTCACCCTCAAGTCAATTGGCAGTTGCGACAAGCAAATACCCCTTGTTTTCAGATAAATCCAGGTCTCACAGGGAAACAAATTTTACCTCAATTTGTGCGGGGAGTGCGCTTGCATGATTTGCAGTATTTAAAGGTAAATTTGCCCTCTGTTCCCAATAGCAATAAATTGGAGTTAGTAATTGGTTTGCCCGATCGCTGTCATCGCAGACGCCCGGATTGGGTGAAGGTGGCAGTGAATCGGCGGGTGGTGCGATCGCCCGAATTGGAGCAAACTATTTTCAGCGCCTTTGCTCGTACTTGTCCGCGCGATCGCTATCCTCTGTGTTTTATTCACCTGCAAATTTCTCCCTCGGAAATTGACTGGAATCGACACCCAGCTAAGGTGGAAATTTATTTGCAAGATCCTAGTTTTTGGCAAGTACAAGTTAGAGCGGCAATTGCTCGTGCTTTGGAGTTGAATGAAGATGTTTTGCCGCAGCCGACTATTCCCGATCGAGTGGAAAAATTGCTCAAAGCATCGGAACAAAAAGGTACTTATAATCTGGGGATATCTAGCCAACCCAATGACGACGGCGAACAGGTAACAGCTCATCCCATAGGATTTATGGAATTGAGGGCGATCGCTCAAGTTCACCATACTTATATTGTAGCGGAACATCCCAGCGGAATGTGGTTAGTAGAACAACACATCGCTCACGAGCGTGTTTTGTACGAGCAATTATGCGCTGCTTGGCAGTTAAAACCTCTAGAAAAACCCCTAATTTTCAGTCAATTATCGGCGTTGCAAATTGAAAATTTGTCTCGCTTAGGTTTAGAGGTCGAAACTTTTGGCGAACAGCTATGGGCGCTGCGGGAAGTTCCTGCATTATTGGCCGAGCGAGATGACTGTAGAGATGCTATTTTTGAACTCAGTAAAGTAGCCGATTTGCAAGCAGCTCAAGTTGCTACGGCTTGTCGTAGTGCCATTCGCAATGGTACTCCTTTAACTCTGGGTGAAATGCAAAATTTGTTGAATGAATGGCAACAAACTCGGAATCCTCGCACTTGTCCTCACGGCCGCCCAATCTATTTTGCTTTGGAAGAATCGACTTTGGCTCGGATTTTTCGGCGCAATTGGGTGATTGGCAAGAGTCACGGAATTTAAACTTGGCAATTTTAAAATAAAACATGAAAAATACCGTCACAATTTTTTCTATTTTTTTTAATATAATTTTGATAGGGGTGATTTTTATCTATGCAGGAAAACGGGGATATTTAGGCAGGATGTTGGTGATGGCGAATGCTAATTACCTGGAATTACCCACAGATACACTGAGTTCTCAACCAGGGTGGCTGGATGAGATAAAATATCAAGTTGCTGTGGCTAACCATAGGCAAATTAAAACTTGTTTTTTTGGAGATTCTATAACTTCGATGTTGGGAAATACTCTCGGAAACGATACTTTTAATTGGGCGATGGGCGGGATGAGTGCAATTTCTCAGCTAGAACAGCTTAAGTTTCTCACTGCTGTTAAAGTTAAGTGCGATCGGGCCATCATTGCTCTGGGTACTAATGATGCTATTTACAGAACTATGGATGGGCAATTTGTGAACAATATGAGGCAAATAATCGCGACTGTTAAACAAGATATGGGGGCGAAACAAGTGGTTTTGCTACCAGTTGTTTATTCAACTGTTGAGGCAAGCCACGATGTGACTGTTGCTGCTCCTATTTCAAGAGTCGATCGCTTTAATCGGTTGATTCGTCAAGTTGCTGTGGTAGAAAAATTATCAATTGACGAAGAAGTTGTGCAGCCGTTATTTGAGGGCAAAGCTTTGAAGGCTAATTTGACATCGGATGGTGTTCATCTCAATGCTGATGGCAAAATCATCTATCGTGAAGCTTTATTAAAAATAGTGGCTGATTTAGATAAAAATCATTAGAGTAGAGCCTTTAAATCAATAATAAAAATGGATTTTCCCAGAGCGCGACAACTATTTCATTTAGAAATTAATCAACCAGATAACTCGATAGATCTGGCAAAAGCAGCCCTGTATATAGCTTTAGAAGAATATCCGAACTTAGAGACACAGGAATATCTTAATGCCTTGGACGACATGGCGGATGAAGTTCGCGATCGCCTGCCGGCACAGAATTATCCCCTGCGAATCATTCAAACTATTAACCGTTACTTATACGAGGATTTGAGATTTGCGGGCAATGATGCGGATTATTATGACGCCCGGAATAGTTTTTTGAATCAAGTGATCGATCGCCGTATGGGTATTCCTATCTCTTTGTCTTTGGTTTATTTGGAAGTTGCCAAGCGGATTGATTTTCCGATGGTGGGAATTGGGATGCCAGGACATTTTTTAATTAAACCAGATTTTGAAGAGGCTGGAATTTTTGTTGATGCTTTTAACGGCGGTGAGATTTTATTTACTGAAGATTGTCAAGAGAGAATTTCTAGAATTTATGGTCAAACTATGGAGTTGCAGCCGGCATTTCTCGCCGCAGTCAGTCCCCGGCAATTATTGGCGCGAATGTTGGGAAATCTGAAGGCGATTTATTTGCAACAGCAAGATGCTAGGAGGGTGCTCAGGGCGATCGAAGCAATTTTACTGCTGTTTCCAGATGCCTTGGGAGAAAGGCGCGATCGCGGAATTCTGTACTATCAACTGGGGCGTTTGGCAGAAGCACGTCACGATTTGGAAGTATACCTAAGAAATGCTCCTAATGCTCCTGATGCTCCTAGAATTCGCCAATTACTCGATATGCTCGATCGGGATATGTGAGCCCAACTTGCAGGAGCGATCGTCCCTAGATTAACGTGGATGTAGATTTTATACAATTTGTCATCACCACCCCGTGTTGTCATACCCGGAGGGTCAAAAGTTTTGCAAAGATATATAACCAATGGAGGAAAATAGGTAAGGTGGTGAATTAACATATAAGTGACAAATGGACACCTATCTGATGAGAGGTTAAAATTCCTTGACATCACTGTAAAATCAGATATTCTTGGGTTAACTCCTAAATCTATTTTTCAGATTGACACCCACAGAGACGATCGCTCAAAAAAGTATTTTGACGTAAACAGGCAAAAAACCATGAACTTTCAGTTTCAATCAGGTTATCTCGATGGAATGCGCCGGCAGTCAGCCCATTTTACCAAGAAAATGTCAAAGTCTTTATCATTAGGTTTGGCACTTTTGTTAGGAACAAGTGCAGTATTGCTCAGCAGCGGTAAGGCTTTGGCATTAGAAACAGTGACTGTCAAATATGGTGCTATTGATGTCACTTTACCCCTAGCCGACTTGCAAAGCTTTACACAAACTGGCAAACCATCTCCTCAACTGCAAAGCGTTCTAAGTCTGGCGAAACAAACTCCTGAATCAGTGCGAGAAATATTAACGCGAGAAGTAGCTTTAGATTCTCAATTAGTAACGCGCCTCGCAAATTCCTACTTCGGGGAAATTGTTTTGAAACAATTGGGCGAAGTAGCTTATGCACCCGCAACTCGCGCTCAAAGCGCTCCGGCCCTGCGAGATGCTTTAGTCGGAGCTTCCAAAGATGGCAAAATATCCCTGATCGAAGTGATGCAAAATTACACCCCTTCGGCTTTGGAAGTAGATGGAAATCAAGCTATGGCTGTCTATCAGCGGGTGATGAAAGATATGCAAGATTTGCAGGCAATGTATAAAAATTCATCTGCCATGCAAGGCACTGCTGGTCAAGCATTGAATTCGGCGAGACAAATGATTTGTCAGCCCAATTCATCGGGGAGTATGAAGTAAAAAAATCCAGTTAGCGGGTAGGGGAAATGGGGAATCGAGCATTGGGAATTGATAGTCTTTTCTCTCGCTCTCCAATGCTCCCCAGTTTCTTCCTTGTTGCTTCTGTTATAATTGCTCGGCTACTCGTTTGAGGCGACGAAGTTGGTCTTTCATGTCTTTCTGAGTCCAAGGGGCTGCAAAGCGATGGAAACCAAATCGAATTAACTGATTGGGAATCTCAAATTCAAAGCGGTTGATCAAAAGTGTGCCTTGGATTTGTGGTTGACATTCCCAGCGATCGCACCCTTGAAAAAATCCATCAAACCCCCAGACAATTAAACCCGGTTCTCGCTCTAAAACTACACTCTCTAAAGTGGGTTGCCAAACTGGAATTTTTATGATAAATAAGCTGCGACTTCCGACAGCAGTATCCCATTCGCCTACAGGCTCGCAGCGGAGTAATGGATTGAGCCACTGGTGCATTAAAGTGCGATCGGCGATACAGCGCTCCACCAAGGTAGCAGCAGCGCGAATTTCAATTGATTGCTCGAAAACTTGACGAATTGACATGAAAACCTGCAAGCTAGAAGCGTATTCTTACAGTTTCTTATCTTCCTTGTCAAATCTGACCTAAACCGGATAAAAAAATGAATGAAACTTGGCAAGAAATCACTCAACCGACATGGACTCCCATGGGGCTTCTGTCCGATCGCATCTTAGCCCAGGGGCAGCCCGCCCCAAATCCGCTGGCAGATGCCGAACGTGGATTAAACAATCTATTTCAGGGTTCAAACATTGAAAATCTCATCTGGGCAGTGGGTATTCTGCTGTTGGGTTTGATCGTAGCCACCCTAGTTTCGTCAGTAATCGGAGGGTTGCTGAAAAAAACTAACATCGACAACAAAATGGCGGCCTGGGTTACAGGGCGTCCAGACTCCACAGAGTCACCACCAGTCGAAAAATGGGTGGCGACTGCTGTATTCTGGATCATTTTTATCTTCTTCCTGGTAGCCTTTTTCAACCGACTGAATTTGACTGCTGTCTCGCAACCCCTCAATACTTTTCTCGATCAAATAGCTGCTTTCTTACCGAAGTTAGCAGGGGCGCTGATTTGGTTGGGGATAGCTTGGGTATTGGCAACAGTGGCCAAATTGGCCGTATCACGGGCGATGCGGGCTTTTGGTTTGGATGAGCGTTTGAATCAGCAAGTGGGTGGAACACCAGGAGAAAGCCCTTTACTGCTGAGCGAAACAGTAGCAAATGCGCTGTATTGGTTTATCTTTCTGCTGTTTTTGCCACTGATTCTGGAATCTCTGCAATTGTCTCAGGCGCTGCTGCCGGTTCAGAATTTGCTCAATCAAATTCTGGCTGCTATTCCTAAGATTTTGGAAGCGGTGCTGATTGGGGCTGTGGGCTGGCTGCTGGCTCAGGTGGTGCGGCGGATTGTCACAAATTTGCTGGCTGCTACTGGGGCGGACAGTGTGGGCGCTAGGTTCGGAATTTCGCGGACGAATGGCGGCCAATCGCTGTCGTGGATTGTCGGGACTATCGTCTATGTCTTGATTTTAATTCCAACGGCGATCGCTGCACTCAACGCTTTGGACATTCAGGCGATTTCCCAGCCGGCAATCGCGATGCTCAACACGATTTTGGGCGCCATTCCCAATATTTTTACCGCAGCCATCATTTTAGTGGTTGCTTACATTTTGGGACGCTGGATTAGCGATTTGGTGATTAATATCCTGACGGGGATTGGCTTTAATAATGTCTTTTCTTGGTTGGGTGTGCCAGCGAAGCCACCATTGTCCATCGCCCAGAACCAGCTAGATCCCGATGCAACGGTACTCCAGGCGGAACCACAAATTCCATCCCGTACTCCTTCGGAGTTTGTGGGGATTGTGGTGCAAGTAGGTATTATCCTGTTTGCTGTGGTGGCTGCTACTGATGTGCTGCGCATTCCGGCACTGACGGCGATTGTCAGCGGTATTGTGCTGGTAGCTGGTCGGGTTTTGTCTGGTTTGGTCGTATTTGCGATCGGCTTATACTTAGCGAATCTGGCCTTTAGTTTGATTGCCAGTTCTGGCACTCGCCAAGCCCGGTTGTTGGGCCAAACGGCTCGGATCGCGATTATTGCCTTTGTGTTGGCCTTGGCGCTGCAACAGATGGGCATTGCTAGCGATATTGTGAATTTGGCCTTTGGGCTGCTGCTAGGGGCGATCGCCGTAGGGATTGCTCTGGCATTTGGTTTGGGGGGGCGCGATATTGCCTCCGAGCAAATTCGCGAATGGTTAGCGGCTTTTAAACAAGATAAAACGCCGCGTTCATAACAAAAAAAATGGCGTTTGTCAAGTGCAAACGCCATTTTTTTTGTCCAAATCATTCCCAAAGAGTCAATCTTTTGGACTCAACGGAACTTGATACTAGACATCGATTTGTAATAAAATGCAACAAAAGCTTTGATAAACAATGCAAATAATGTCCTATACGCGCTGGAGATTTTCAGCTTTGAACCATGTCACCCTATGTATCGCAAGCGGTTTTACTTGTAGACGGCTATAACATGATTGGGCTTTGGCCTAAACTCCGAGAGAGGCGCGATCGCGACGAACTCGAAACAGCTCGCCGCGAGTTAATAGAAGTTTTAGTTAACTACAGCGCTGTTCAAGATTTTGAGGCTCGACTGGTGTTTGATGCTCACTATCGACACACTCCCAGCGTCAAAGAAATTATTACAAAACATTTATCTGTGCACTACACTGACTTCGGTCAGACAGCAGATACTTATATTGAAAAATCTTGTGCTAGTTTGCGCTATGAATTGCGATCGCGATCGGGAAAAGGCCGCATGATCGTCGCCACCTCAGACCGAGCGCAGCAACTAACTGTCGTCGGCTACGGCGCAGAATGGATGTCAGCCGATCAACTTGCTGCTGATGTCGAATCCACCGCCCGTCGCAGCGAACGCCTACAAAAATCTCGTAAACAAACTTCCAGTCGCTTTCTAGCGAGTTCCCTCGATCCTGAATCCCAACAGCGGCTCGCTAGACTGAGAATGGGATTGCCTTAACTCCTGAAACCCGCTTTCTGTATGACTTAAAAAAAAGTTTGTCAAAGGCCTTGCCAAATTCAGGATGTTGGTATTACTATTAGTAAATGTGGCAAGCAAAAAGCACCAATCCTCGGTAGCTCAGTGGCAGAGCGGTCGGCTGTTAACCGATTGGTCGTAGGTTCAAATCCTACCCGGGGAGTTACTAAAAGTCTGAAGTTAGAGTTTTCTAGCTTCAGATTTTTTATGTTTGTTGCGCTGGCGAAATAAAATTCCGATTCAGCGGCTACCAATAACCTGGAACTCATAACCAGCGACGTTCGTGAGTCTGTTGCACAAGAATGGTTATACAGGATTATTTAGAGTGCAGAAATGCAATCATATAATATCGCAGATGGTATAATACCTTGTCTAACCTAAAAATACCCCAGGTCGCTCAGAGAGCATCTCAGTTTTGCAAAAAGCATTTTTTTTATTCGTCGGAGCGTCCCCGCACAGCGAAGGTTGCAGAACGAAGCGAGCGGGGACGCTCGCACTATAAAACCAAAACTGAGATGCTCCCGATCGCTCATATCTGTCAACCCATTCTTACTCCTCATCGGAATCTTCTTTCGTGAATCTAGTTTTTTCCCCAGCCGTTTATTTAGGGTCAGGTGCGTCCTAAGCGAGAGATTTTAATTGCTTCAACTATTTGGCTGAGGCACTATACAAATACTAAATATAACGCACCATGCCGAATACTAAACATCGCGTTCTGTGCGTATCCATTTAGTTTGCCGTTTCAGGATAAAACCCAGATATAAAGGGATCTTCCACAGGATGTAAAAAGGAACAGATAACAGAGTAGAACCGGAAATGTCGGCACGCCCGAATTTTGCCCAAGCGCCGACAATTGAAATTAAAATCAGCAATCCTTGTATTGCTAACAAGATGGCTGGAAGTGGGGATGTTCCCAAGGTTGTTGCTAGTAATGAGGCTGCAAAAGCTGCTAGCCAAAGGGCGACTAAAAGAGACAGGGGAGGGACTGATAAGTCGAGGGCGATCGCCAATAAGTCAAATCGTTTTTGCTGGACAGACGCTGTTGTCAGGCGGGGAGTTTGGGTTAGCAATGTTTGTATGTGTCCGTGTTCCCATCTGGTTCTTTGGCTTTTAGCGGCTTCCTGTTGTTGTGGTAAACACCCGGTGACTCTGGCTTCGGGGCAGAATACGGTGGGAGATCCGGCGATCGCCAAATCTAAACTCATCTGCATATCTTCAACAATATTACCACTGGCTAGGGAAACCGATCGAATTATCGACCAGGGAAAAGCCATGCCAGTTCCTGTTAGTAATGATGGGAATCCTAACTGTTTTAATCCGCTTGGCCTGACTAAGTTTTTGACTAGAAATGCTAAGGCAGAAATGGAATCTTTGGGAGTAGGATTTGGCGGCTGTTCCATGAGATAAGTTGCTTGGACTGGCCGTTGGGAAGCAACTGCAACTCTGGCTAATGTCTCTAAGGCGTCTGGTTGACAGATACAGTCTGCGTCCACCATGATCACTACTTCTGGGGGGTCGGAGGCGATCGCCTGTAAGCCGAAATCTAGGGCGTATCCTTTGCCTTTGCGTTCCGTGTCTTGGCGTTCTAGCGCCGTTGCACCACATTTGCGGGCGATATTTGCTGTGGAGTCGGTACAGTTGTCTGCAATCACTAATAGGCGATCGTCCGGTGTTAATTGTGGCAATATTGTGGATATCGTGGCTGCAATGCCTGCTGCTTCGTTGTAAGCTGGAATTAAAACGGCTACTTTCGGACGGGGAGATTTAGTATCTGCGGTGGATTGGCTAGCTGAAAATAAAGAGGCTGTGCATTCTAGAAATAGAACTGCAACGGGAATGAGCAGAATTAGGGCGATCGCCCATAACAGGATATCAATAAATAGGAACACTAGCTGACTATTTTCCACGCTCTAGTACCTTATTTTAATTTTGCCAATCCTAGTCTAACCTAAAATTCACATACCGAGAAGCCCGACTTCTTAAAAAAGTCGGGCTTCTCGATTTCTAGGTTTTCTGTTGTTAAAATCACAACTCACTGAGTATTTCGGATCATGTTAGGCTGCATCACGGATGCTAACACCCTCATAATTTTTATTAGTTAATGATGCCAATGGCATCAATTCTCTCACAGCTCTTGACACCGATCGCAAATAATGTACCTCCGATTCCAGAGAATCAAGGGGAGCCAAACTATTCACTAATTCATGAAATTCATCAGCGCTAATTCCCGATTTTTGCAACACTTCTGCATCGACTCTGCCGTAAATTCCTTGCAGCAGTAGTTCGATAATCTCGCTATAGCTATAGATGTCACTTCCGTAACATTGCAATTTCTTCGGATTAATTCCCCACTGCAAGATTTTCAATAAATCTGGAGCAGAACTCCAGGCAAAAGAGGAAGCAATTACTTCTTTTTCTGCCGCTACCAGAACTTCTTTAATTTGTGATTCTGGGAAATCCGAAGCGTTGATAAAACTTTCCAAGTGAGACACTTGTCTATCAAACACCCGGAAAGAAAAAGGAGCCAACTCTGCACTCACGATATCGCCCGAATCGTCAACAATTCTAAAAGGGTCTTCCAGAACATTAATTAAGAGGTGAATGTCTGTAGGTTGGCTCCAGTCAAATTGTCCCATAAAAAATGGTTCTTCATAGCCTGGTAAAAGTCCTTGAAAATAAATCGGCAGATTTTTACCTGACTCAACAATTTTATAGAGAGCTACTTCCAAAGTTTCTGTGGGCCATCCGAGATTTCGCACCGTCAGAAATTTCAGTTTTCCGGGAACGGATAAAACCAGTGAGTTCAGCAATAAATGGACTGCTTCCAGAACATTTTGAGCGGTGACGTAGCGGTGGGGAGCGTGAACGTTGACAATTTTTCCTTGCTCTACTTTCTTGGACATTTGTTCGCAGAACAAGCTGTTTTCCAGCATATGAGTAAAGCGAACCATCCCGTAGGTGACTTTTCCTGACTTAGCTGCTCTGGCAAATTGCCATTCAGCAAATTTTTTAGAAGCTGCATAAACTTCCGTGGTAAAATACCGAGATGCTTTTCCCGTGGAAGAAAAAATGCACTGTTCCACACCGTATTCTTCCGAGAGTTGGATGACGTGCTTGGTTCCTAAAATACTGGTTGTCACTGTTTCTCGGATTTGAATTTCAGCTAGTCCTGGGGAGCGTTGAGCTGCTAGGTGAAAAACAATTTCTGGCTTGTGGACTTCAAATATGTGTTTAAGGGCTCCAAAGTTGCGAATGTCGGTAGCATAGAAGGTAACAGCACCTTCTTGTTGACAAAGGGAAAGAGTTTCTAAGGGGTTTTGACATCGGGCTTTGTCTACGCAAATGATTTGATTTGCGCCTAAATCCAGGAGTTTTTCGATTAAGAAACGGCCGACGCATCCTTCGCCACCAGTGACGAGGATGGTTTTGCCTTGGATTTTGTTGCTGACTGCGGTGGCCCACAGGTGTACTTCGCGATCGCGCACGTCCTCAAAAGGTTCGCTTTCTAATTGTCCGTCTGCCTTGTAGGCCCTGATTAACTGTGCGGTCAAAGTTTGTAAAGCAGCTATAGTTTCAGGAGCTTGCGGTTCCAAGGAGCCTGGAGGAACTAACTTTTGGATGCGATCGATTATTTCTGCTTTACTTGGACATTCCAATACTTCTGAGGGGTTAGATGCACTCTTCACTTGTTTGGCTCCTTTGATTTTTCAAAATATACTCGTTCTAACTAACACTGATTTAACAGCCCAAATAACTCGGACTAAAAATACCGGTTTTTTTTTATACACTGGTTAATAGAACTCCCTAAAAACCTGCTGCGACACAGATTATTCTATTCATCCTGTTTGTAGCTTGACTAAGGGTTTTGGTTGACTGGTTAATTTGGGCATATTCTAAATTTAAAGTTTTTATCAAAAAATATTATTATTACAATTGCCACTATTGTAAACTGAACTTCCTAGGTCTTGGCAATAGTCACAACACATCTTTATCATTTCTTTGCAATCATCTCAGGGTTTTTCCCTATTTTTAAAGTTTATGTAAAGCACGGTGTTTGTTAAAGAAATTTAATATTAAATTTCTTTAACATTTAGTAAAAAAAGGGTAAAGTCCCATATACTCTTACCCTTCTGAGATGTGCTGCTACTTAGCACGAACGCCGCGTTCTTTTTTGCTACCTTTAAAGCCACGAGCATCCGCAGCATCATAGCCTCCTGTCCGCAAGCGACGGTCTAAATCGGTCGCTTCTGGAGAAGCTTTATTTGCTTCTTCTATCGTCACTCTGCCCTCAATTACAAGGTTATAAAGAGCCTGATTGATAATCTGCATTCCTTCATAAGTATCAGTTTCCATCAACCGGAAAGCCTCGTCATCAGCACCTTTCATTAAGTAATCGTGCATAGCAGGGGTATTCACCAAAATGTCGTGAACTGCGACGCGACGATTGTCAACGGTTGGTAACAAAAGTTGAGCAATTACTGCTACCAACGAGTCGCAGATTTGAATCCGCATCGCCTGCTGTTCTTCTGGGGGATACATATTCAACAAGCGGTTGATAGCGTTAATGGCGCTGCGAGTGTGGAGAGTACCCAAGACTAAGTGACCTGTTTGAGCTGCTTGCAAAGCTGTATTGATGGTAACGCGATCGCGCATTTCCCCAATCAGAATCACATCTGGATCTTCCCGCAACACAGCCCGCAACGCCTGCTGAAACTCGTGGGTGTGCAAGCCCACTTCCCGCTGGCTGACTAAACATTTCTTGGAAGGGTGAATGAATTCGATCGGGTCTTCAATGGTAACTACGTGTTTTTGCTCCATCTGGTTCAGGTGGTCGATCATCGCAGCCACGGTGGTCGATTTTCCCGAACCGGTCGGTCCGGTAACTAATATTAACCCTTGCGATCGCAGGATAATGCTTTTGAGAACTTCTGGCAATCTCATCGCGTCGATACTCGGTATTTGCAGATCGATCAAACGCAATACTATAGCACCGCCACTGAGGGAATCAAAACAGTTTACCCGACACCGCACGAAACCAGGATAGAAAATTGCTGCATCTAATTCTTTGCTATCTGCGAACTGTTTGCGCTGTTGGGGAGAAAGAATTTCTGCTAAGTAATGTTCAAAAATTTCTGGAGTTACTTTGACGTGGCTCATAGCTACTTGCATCGTGCCCCGAATCCGAAATCTTGGCACTTGACCAACTCGAATGTGAATGTCGGAAGCCCCAGCGGCATGGGCATCTCTGACCATTTGCTCGATCGTACTGAGGGGAACTTCTGGCTGTCGCGGGACTGCCGCAGCAGGAGGCGCAGGAGGGGCTGCTAAGGGCGGTGGCGGTGGCGGTGTGCGGCGTGCTTGAACCTCTGGTCTAACGGGTGTAGGATTATCTAATGGGTTCATTTTTTGGTCTCCATTGAATGTAGATTTTTTGCTAAAAAATGGCTGACTTCTAATCTAATCGCTAATATCTAATTCGCTGCTAAGTTATTAGAAGATTTTACAATTAGCTTTTGAGGACTTGGCGAGATTCCTCAGTGACTAGACCGGGCTCAAAAAGTTGGTCAGTCAAGAGGCTAAATCCGATCTTCTTGCTAGTTTGAGTGCGATTGATTAACCATTCCTCACCCTTGAAAGTGCTATGAACATCGGTCTAAAAATTGCCAACTGGCTCGAAAGTCGCGCTGCAACACCGTCTTACGGTGCTTGGGTGCTGATCGGGTTGACTGTTTTCTTTTTTGGCTCTGCTACTAATACAATGGCTGGGTGGCTTTACGTACTCAGCGGTGGGAGTTTGGCGCTGTTGGGAATTGCGGCTTTTTTATCTACGAGATCGCTCCGTGCTTTGGAAGTCCGCCGTCGCGCGATCGAACCTGTGAGTGTGGGCGATAAAATTACGATCGAACTGGAAATCGAAAATTGCTCCGACCAACCTCAAACCCTGTTGCAAGTCATAGATGTCTTGCCCTTTGTACTCACAGAGCCCGTAGTTAGCCCCATTGAGGCGATCGCACCCAAAAGTATTTACAGGGATACATACTATGTGGAAGCGCAGCAGCGGGGTGTCTATCGCTGGTTAGAGGTGCACTTGAGGACAGCAGCACCTTTGGGGTTGTTTTGGTGTCGGCGCAGTCGCCCGGTTCCGGCGAAGGCGGTGGTTTATCCCCTGGTTTTACCCTTGAACACTTGTCCTTTGATCGATCGCATCGGCCAAGAAGACAGTCCGCAATTGTACGATCGTAGTCGATCGCAAAATGCTACAGAAGGACTCACCCGTAACCTCAGACCCTACCGACACGGAGACCCCACCAGACTGATTCATTGGCGCACCAGCGCCCGCCACGGGGAATTGCGGGTGCGGGAGTTGGAAGTTGCAGCCGGTGGTCAAGAAATTATGATTGCTCTCGACAGCGGTGCCACCTGGGAACCAAAGGAATTTGAACGAGCCGTGACAGTCGCTGCGTCCCTTTACTTCTATGCTAGCAAGCGCTTGTTAAACGTCAAACTTTGGACAACCGGAACTGGAATCGTATCGGGGAACCGGGTAGTTTTGGAAACTTTAGCAGCAGTTAATGCAGCGGAAGATGTTGTGCAAAACAGACCTAAACTGCCGCTAATTTGGCTGACTCAAAATTCTGCAAGTTTAAGCACTCTTACCCAAGGTAGTCGTTGGGTACTCTGGCCCAGACCTAGTACGGAAATCGGCGAAAAAATATTAGTAAAAAATGATTTTCCTGGTCTCGAAATTCGGTCCGATCGACCTTTACAAATCCAGTTACAATCACCTTTAGAAAGAGCGATGAATTACTAAATCTAATTGTCGGCTTCCGTCCGCAACATCCGACGAGCCTTTCATCACGCTCGGTAATTCAATCGGGGTACTTCGCCCAGCGCTCTGATACGTCCCCTCTGAATATACCGAGGGACTTCCCGGCTGGTAGTTAATCCTCATCCGGCATCTCTTCGGGTACCTCTTCGGGTACCTCTTCCGGTACTTTATCCACCCTGACTCGCCGGATCGGCAGATTCGCAATCAACGATGTCGCCCGCTGGTCGCTGGCTAGGGAAAACTCTGACTCGCTAGTATCAATTTCCACATAACGCGACACCACCTCTAAAATTTCTCGGCGCATCGCCTCAACCATTTCGGGACTGAGTTCTGAGCGATCGTGCGCTAGAACCAGTTTCAGGCGGCGTTTGACCTCATCGCGGCTGTTATCAGACGTGCGCGGGAAAAGTCGTTCGAGGAGTGTATATATCATGATTGGTACTCATTTGTCAAGGGTTATACCTAGAAAAAGTGAACTTTGGGAACATCTAGACGATGGTGTTAGATTTAGTCCCTATGGATGAAAGTCGATCGCCCCTAGGGGCCGCAGATTAAATAATTTTAGTATTGAAGAATTTGCGGAGGCGACTAAAAAAGGTTTCGGGACGAGGATTGAGATCGAGAAAATCGACTTTTTCCCCTTCCAAGCGACGAGCAATATTGTCAAAAGCGGTTCCAGCCAAAGAAGCTGTTTCGGACAAAACTAATGGTTCTCCTCGGTTGGTGGAAACAATGACGCGCTCATCGTCAGGGACTACGCCCAGCAGCGGAATGGCGAGGATTTCCCGCACGTCTTGCACCGACATCATATCATTGGCGAGTACCATTGCCGGTCTGATCCGGTTGACGATCAGGTTGATTTTCTTGACATTATTAGCTTCCAGCAAACCGATAACTCGATCGGCATCTCTGACAGCAGCGATTTCTGGAGTAGTCACAATCACACCTTCAGTAGCCGGGGCGATCGCATTTTGAAAACCCTGTTCAATGCCCGCAGGAGAATCAATTAAAATATAATCATATTTTGTCCCCAACATCCCCACAAGTTGCTTCATTTGCTCGGCACTAATGGCATCTTTCATGCGAGTTTGGGCCGCCGGCAACAATACCAAACGTGGCTGACGCTTATCTTTCACCAAAGCTTGCTCTAAGCGACACTCTCCAGCCAGCACTTCCAGTGCAGTATAAACAATGCGATTTTCTAAGCCCAGCAGCAAGTCTAAGTTTCTGAGGCCAAAATCGGCATCAATCACCGCAACGCTGCGCCCCCGCTTAGCTAAAGCCATACCAAGATTAGCAGTGGAGGTGGTTTTACCAACTCCGCCTTTCCCTGATGTAACAACAATAATGCGAGCCATAAGCGATTTTAGATTTGAGATTTATAGACTGGGCGTTAGGTATGGGGCATGGGGCATGGAGCATGGCGCATTGGTAACAAATAACCAATAACAACCAACCAATAACAACTAACCAATTAAAAGAGATTTGTCAAAATCAGAAGCTCTGCCAATCCTAATCCCTTTATCTGTCACATAGGCGACTTCCGGGAAAAACTGAGCCGGCGAAGCTTCTGGACCTCTGGCAACATACTTAGCAATCCTAATCACCATCGGTTCCATCTGCAAGGTCATAATCACACTTTTGGTATTGCCGCCAGCACCAGCATGAACAATCCCCCGCAAACGCCCCCAAACTAGGATATCGCCCCCAGCGATGACTGAACCACCTGGATTCACATCTCCCAAAAGTACGACGGTACCCGGATGGCGAATTTCTACGCCCGATCGCACCGTCATCTGCAAATATAAAGGTTCCGCCAGGGATTGCGGTTTGTCCGTGGGGGCTTTACTCAGGGATGAAACAGGAGGCTGCTGTTCTACACAATACCCGACAGTGGCGGCGGCAACCGCAGTTTGACGGCGGCTAGTGTGGACTCGTTTGAGTTGAAGTTCTACTTCCGATAGGGCTTCGGCGATTTCTTGCAGTTGGCGAATATCCAAAAGTCGATCGCTCGCCATCAATTGTACTTCGGCATTCGCCTGCCAAAAGCGTTCTCCTGCATTCAGCCTCACCTTTAACTGTTGCCAAATTTCAGTCCAACTAGAGGCGGAGACGGTGGGTGTTTCACTGGTGTTAGTTTCTGAGGGTAACAGCAGCAGTAGCTGTCCATCTTCAGTTTTCAGACGGACTTGCATATCGAGGCTGACTTCAGGTGTCCCTTGAGAGTCGGGGGCGGAAGTGGCTCCGGGAAAGGCATCGGGTATCATGGGAACGGGTCTGAGTTCGGGTAGGGACAAGTTACGATCAATCTTAGCTCGATCGGTCATTAGTCATTAGTTAGTGGTTATTTGTTATTTGTTATTGGTTATGGGTTATTTGTTGCCAATGGCTAATCACTCCGCCCCATGCCTAATCCCAGAGCTTCGCCCAATTCCCAATTCCCAATTCCCCATTCCCAATTCCCAATTAAATCTATGCAGCAAATAGAACGTTATCGTGGTAGTCTTCTCGGTTTAGCGATTGGTGATGCTTTGGGAACAACTTTAGAGTTCACTCGCCCAGGAACTTTTACACCTATTAATGACATGATTGGTGGTGGCCCGTTTCGACTACAACCGGGAGAGTGGACTGATGATACTTCCATGGCACTTTGTTTGGCTGAAAGTTTGATTGAAAAACAAGGTTTCGATCCCATCCATCAATTAGAAACTTATTTGCGGTGGTGGGGATATGGACATTTGAGCAGCAATGGTAAATGTTTTGATATCGGTAATACGGTGCGACAAGCACTTCTGAATTTTAAAGCTACAAGAAAACCTGAATGCGGTTCTACCGATGCTCATACTGCTGGAAATGGTTCGATTATGCGTTTGGCTCCCGTGCCTTTGTTTTATGCTAAAAATCCTTTGGAAGTCATAGAAAAATCAGCAGCCAGCTCTCGAACTACTCACAGTGCTACTACTTGTGTGGATGCTTGTCGCTATTTTGGTAATTTAATTGCCGCGGCGGTGAATGGTGTTGCTAAAGATGTGTTGCTTTCAGAAAGATACTGTCCGATTTCTGGATATTGGGAAACTCACCCGCTAGTGGCAGAAATTGATGAAATTGCGGCGGGTTCTTTTAAGCGACGAAAACCTCCTGAAATTAAAGGTACGGGTTATGTTGTCAAGTCTTTGGAGGCGGCGCTTTGGGCGTTTTATAACAGTGATTCTTTTGCTCAAGGGTGCTTGTTAGCTGTGAATTTGGGTGATGATGCTGATACGACTGGTGCGGTTTACGGACAGTTGGCTGGGGCTTTTTATGGTGAAGGTGGCCTCCCGGAAAAATGGCGATCGCAATTAGTCCATCGTAATTTAATTGCAGATTTTGGCGATCGGCTTTTGACCCCTTAGCCATCTGAGCGATCGTTAAGCGGCGATTGCCCCTATACAAAATGATATCATTAGGACTTGCGTCATTTGAGACTGCCGATCGCACTTAGAATTCTCCACCCATCTCAACAACATCTACAATGCAATTCCTCGAACTCGTCCTCAAAAACTTCGGTCCCTATGCAGGCACTCAAACCATCAATCTCCGCCCCGAAAAAGACGGTAATCCATGCCCCATAGTCCTATTTGGGGGCATGAATGGCGGTGGCAAAACTACCCTCATGGATGCAATTCGCCTCGCCCTCTACGGCGGCAGAGCTCAATGTTCCACCAGAGGCAATTTAAGCTACAGCGACTTCCTCAATCAATCAGTCAATCGCCACACTCCACCCTTAGACGATACCAGGGTTGAATTAATATTTGAACAAATTCAAGATGACAAATTAACCAAATTTAAAATAGTTAGATACTGGAAAAAAACCGATACAAAAGACAACCTAAGTATTCTCATATATAGCGAATTTGTTACCGATTGGTGGGCAGACAAAGCCCTGAGCAACACCTGGGATGAATACATCGAAACCATGCTACCAGTCGGCATATCTAACCTGTTTCTTTTTGATGGCGAACAAGTAAAAGAACTAGCGGAACTCGAAACTCCACCAGAATTTGTAGTGGGCGCAATTAAATCTCTTTTAGGTTTAGAATTAGCCGAACGCCTCGCCGTTGACTTAGAAATATTAGCCAGCCGCAAACGTAAAGAAATGTCCGGCAAAAAAGACTTGGCAGCTTTAGAACAAATTGAAGAAAAATTAAATAAAATTACTGATAAAAAGACCGATACCGAGCAAGATGCAGCTAACTTAAAAAACAAGTTAGAGCAAGCTCAAAAAAATCAGCAACAAGCATCAGATAAGTTTATTTACGAAGGTGGGAAAATCGCAGCCGATCGCAGCCAACTAGACAGACAACTAAACGACTACAGAGCTGCTGCTGAAAAATCCCGTGAAGCGATGATTGAACTAGCATCAAATACCCTCCCCTTAGCCCTAATTTCCCCCCTACTCAGCCAAGCCAAAACCCAAGCAGAAACAGAAGCCAGCCAGCAGCGAGCCAAAATTGCCCAAAATATTATCAAAGAAAAAAGCGATCGTCTCCTCAACTACATCGCTGAAATTTCATTGAACCCCGAACAACTAGACAAAATACAAGACTTCATCCACCAAGAAAATAGACAACTAGAACAGCAAATTGGCTCCGATACCCCGCCCTGGTTAGCTGCGGATGATGACAACATCCAGCAACTAGAAAATATCCTCAACTACCAAATCCAATTCCAGCAAACCACAGCCACTGAAACAATAGAAAAAATCCAAAATATCGAAACAGAAATCGACTTTACAGACAGACAATTAGCCACCGCAGCTTCTCCCGAAGCCTACAAACAACTAGAAATAGAGGTAAAAAACACGCAACAAGCAGTGGCTAATGCAGCCGCCGACTTGGAATCGGTTAACCGCTACATCGAAGAATTAGACAGGGAATTAACCCAAGCCAAAAAAGAATTAGAAAACTACAGCAGCGAATACATCACCATCAGAAACAGCCAACACATCATCGCATCCATCGCCAAAGCCCAAGCCACCCTCAAACAATTCAAAGAAAAACTCACCCTCAAAAAGCTCAATAAACTCGAAGTAGAAATCACCGAATGTTTCCGTTACCTGCTGCACAAAACCGACTTGGTACATAGAGTAGCCATAGATACCCAAACCTTTAGCCTTTCCATCTACGACACCGAAGGGAAACAAGTACCGAAACACCGACTGTCAGCAGGAGAAAAACAACTGCTGGCGATCGCCTTTTTGTGGGGATTAGCCAGGGTATCCGGGAGACAATTACCAGTCGCCATCGACACTCCCCTAGGCCGCCTCGACTCCTCCCATCGCAACAACCTAGTCGAACGCTATTTCCCCTCAGCCAGCCACCAAGTCATCCTACTATCAACAGATACAGAAATTGGCAAAACAGAATATGATAAGCTGCAAGAATTAGAGGCGATCGCCCACAGCTACATCCTCAAATATGATTCCGCCAAACGCCAAACCACCGTCGAAACTGGTTACTTTTGGACATAAAAATTCGCCCTAAAAAATAGACGCAACCCCTTGACTTTGCCCTGGGGTTGCGGTACTATATATAGAATAATGGGATGGTTGCGAAAATTTTATTTTTGCCACCATCCCATTATTTAGGATTTATCCTTATATAATCACAATAGCAGAAAACCCCGTATATATCAACCTAGCGCCGTGTAAAAAAATGTAAATTTTGTGGTAAATTTTGTGGTAAATTTTTGTGGTGAATTTTAGTTGACAACCTGAGTTTTGAAAGGGAGCATCCCGACTTTGCATAGGCGAAGCATGACCGCAGACAATTTATTAGTGATAACCAGAGATTTACAGCGGTCATGCTTCGCCCCTACGAAGATATTTGCACTCATTGAGATGCACCCTTTTGAAAAGCCTATCTAGAGGCTGTGCCGGCTCAATATTAACAATCATACAACATATCAAAAAATCATCAACCTATGGAACCACCAGTCGATCGCATCCGCCTCTCCCAAACAGGGAAAGACCAACTATCAAAACTGAAACGAGCAACCAAAATTGACCAGTGGAACATCCTATGTCGGTGGGGTTTTTGCCGATCGCTAGCCGAGCCGAGCATCCCATCTCCCGTACCGATTCCTAGCGACAGCAATGTCGAATTAAGTTGGGATGTTTTTGGTGGCGACATGGCTGATATCTTGATAATTGCTCTGAAGCAGCGCTGTCACAATGACAACTTAGGTACAGAAAAAGATACTCTCGCTAAACAGTTTCGCCTCCACTTGCACCGTGGGATCGGTTATTTAGCTGGCGATCCGAATATTAAAAAAATAGAAAATTTAATTGCGATCGCCCTATCGCCAGAAAAATTAAGAAATTAACTGATTGTAGACTGTGGAGAGACTTCTGACTTCAACAGCGGGAAAAAATGACCTACTGGACCTTGACCTTCTCCAATATCTAAAGCATATTGGAGAGCATGGGTCACATAATGTTTAGCGAAGGTAACTGCTGTGAATAAATCTTTGCCTAATGCTAGATTGGCGGCGATCGCAGCACTTAAAGTACATCCTGTCCCGTGAGTATTCTGAGTATCAACAGTCTCGGCCTTTAAAACCTCGGAGCCCCTACCATCAAACCAAACATCAACTCCCCGTAACTCCCCTTTCATCCCCCCACCTTTCACCAACACCGCCTTCGCCCCTAAACTATGAATTTTCTGGGCCGCCGATCGCATATCATCCACAGAATTAATCTCTAAATTGCTCAAAATAGTCGCCTCAAACCGATTGGGAGTCACCACAGCAGCCATGGGAATCAAAATATTTTGCAAATAGGCGATCGCCTCATCGTCAATCAATCGATCGCCCGATCGGGATACCATTACCGGATCGACAACCAAATTCTGGATCTGAAAACTCTCCACCTCGGAAGCTACCGCCGCCATAATTTCGCGGTTTAACAGCATCCCAGTCTTCACAGCATCCACCCCAATATCCCCAACCACCGCCTGAATTTGAGCGATGACAGCCTCAGCAGACAAAGCATCCACCCGCGTCACCCCCAACGTATTTTGAGCAGTAACGCAAGTCAAAGCACTCGTACCGTGCACGCAATGAAAGGCAAAAGTCCGCAAATCCGCCTGAATCCCAGCCCCACCGCCACTATCAGAACCTGCGATCGTCAAAGCTACAGGAATCCGAGATTTTTCACTTACCATGATTTATTTGACTCCTACTGGGAAAAATTTATCGCTCGTATCGACAACCAGCTTTGAAAATCCCTGAACATACCTAATGTTTTCGCCCAGGAAAGCAAACCCACAAAAATTAGCTGACAACACTAGCCAATCCCCGTTTAAATTTCTCCTAACAATTCTCGGATAGTAGTTACTAATAATTTCATTTTAACTGGTTTAGACAAATATTCATTAGCACCAGCAGCCAAACATCTCTCGCGATCGCCTACCAGTGCTAGGGCTGTGAGTGCCACAATAGGAACTCTATCTAATTTTGGTTCTTTACGCAAGGTTAAGATAGCTTCAAAACCATCCATAATTGGCATTTGAATATCCATGAGAATTAAGTCAAGAGTGGCTGTGGTAGCAATTTCGATCGCTTCCTTACCATTATTGGCGATAATAATTTCATAGCCAAAAGCACTCAGATACGAACAAAAAGTTTCAATATTTGCTTCATTATCCTCTGCCAATAAAATGACAGCTTTTGTCCCATGAACATCAGAAATAGTATTTGTTTTTTCCATATCTAGCATCTCCTTAATTAATTTACTCATCACGATTGTATCAGTTTGTCTATTTGCTAGGTGACTTTGGTAGATTATTTTGAGTCAGGCTCTAAACAGGAGTATGTTAGATTTATCTTCCAGGCTTATCGATCGGCAACAATCACCTGATTGCGTCCAGCAGCCTTGGCTCGATACAGCGCAGCATCCGCAGCCTGAATCACCGCAAAACCAGTCTTACCTCGATCGGGGTAGGAGGCTACTCCCAACGAAGCGGTTATAGATGTCATCTTTTTTCCTTGATAATTGAGTTGTAATTTTTCGATCGCCTTTCTGATTTCTTCGGCTTTTTGATAAGTCCCTTCCAGAGAAGCTTCTGGCAAAATTATGGTCATTTCTTCACCACCATAGCGACAAGCAACATCGGAAGCTCTAATCATATTATTTAGCAGTTTACCGATTTCTTTCAACACTAAATCTCCTGCATCATGACCCAAGGTGTTATTAAATTCCCTGAAGCGATCGAGATCGAGCATGATCATACCCACACTATATTGATTGCGGTCTGCTCTAGCGATTTCTTTAGTGAGAAATTCTTCCAGATAGCGGCGATTGAACAAGCCTGTTAGAGCATCGCGGATGCTTTGATTGACTAATTTTTCTCTAAGGGTAATATTGGCGATCGCCAATCCCAACTGTTCTGCTACTCTCCGTGCTAATAGTTGCCTATTTTCAGTCATTTGATGTGGTTTTGAAGCACACAAATACAGTAACCCTATGGTCTCCCCTTGGGCAATCATCGGCATACAAAGAGACTCTACAGGGGGATGTTGGTGGTCAATATGGTTGCAGAATAGATCGTGTCGCTCGTCACCAATCCAATGCAGTCTCCCCCGTCGCAGAGCCCAACAATCCTTGGGAACAAATATGGTTTCAGAATACAGCGGATTCCCCCAGGATGTTACCATTTCTAACAGATCCCGCGAGTTGGTCATCATAAAAATAGCCCCACCACTTTCAGGAAATAAGGGTTGGGATAGGGTGCCGATTGTAGCGCAAGCTTCCGCCACTGTTAAACAAGATTGTAAGTAATCGCCAATCCCATTGAGCAGAAACATCTCAGCATTTCTTTGCTTGAGTTCGGCAACTCGTTCTTGCAATTCTTGATTAACTCTTTGAAGAGTTTCTTCTGCAAGTTTGCGATCGGTAATATCTGCTGAAGTACCAAAAGTTTGTTTAACCTCACCGTTAGCAGTTCTCATAAATACTGTATCTCGGCTGTGCAGCCACCGCCATTCACCCCGAGCATTTCTGACACGATAATCGATTTCCACAAACTCATTATCTTTGAGGGTAGCGCACTTTTGCATCGCCTCATATACCATGGGTAAATCCTCTGGATGACAAATCGTGGGCAACAAATTGGCTCCCATCAACTTAATAGTTTCAGTACCATAGCCCAGCATTTCCGCTACCGAACGATTTGCATAAATATTGCGTTCTTCGAGCAAGTCGTAAATATACAGGAGATTGGGATTAGTGTCTGTAATTCTCTGAATCAAATGCTGGCTATCCCGCAGTGCTTTTTCAGCTTGTTTGCGATCGGTGACATCCCTAGAAATGCAGACAATTGACTCAATTATACCTTGACTTGTCAGTTCAGGAGCCATTTCCATCTCAAAGGAACGGGTGCCATTGAGTGTTAGTGTCTCAAACTCAATAGTCTGTTTTTTCCCTGTTGTCAACAAAGTCTCCGCCGCAGTTTCCCAAGTATTAATCATCGCTTCTGGGAATCCCAATTCACGACAAGTTTTCCCCAAAAATACCTCCGCTGAAATCCCAGTGATTTTTGTCAAGGACGGGCTGACATAAAGATGTCGTAATTCCGTATCGAAGCGTTCTATAATATTGGGAGAATTTTCAACAAGCGTTTGGTATTGTTGTTTTGACTCTTGCAAAGCAGTTTCCGTTGCTTTGCGCTCGGTAATATCTAGTGCCGTTCCATAGAGTCCAATCGTATTACCTTCGGCATCTAGTTGTGCTTCTCCCCGTCCCAGTAAATATCTAATTGAACCATCTTTACGGATTATTCTATGCTCTATTTCATAGGGTTCTCCTGTCACTATCGCCTGCGTGACCAGGCGGTCTAATTTTTCGCGGTCTTCTAAATAAATTATTTGTAAAAACTCTTGATAACTTGGTTCTGATTGGACTAAATCTCTACCAAAAATCCTAAACATTTCTTCTGACCATTTAATTTTGTTCGTGGAAATATTATAATCCCAACTCCCAACATGAGCCACCCGCTGAGCTATCTGTAAACTCTCTTCACTTTCTCGTAGTGCCTCTTCAATCCGTTTCCGCTCGGTAATATCTTCACCAATACTGAAAATACCGATCGTGTTTCCGGCTGAATTTTTCAAAACTGTATTATTCCAAACAATAAATCTTTCTATTCCTGCTTTTGTTAAAATTCGATTTTCATAATAATAATGATTCTGAGAACCTAATTTTTCTGAAAACACATTTTCAAATTGTTGCCAATCAGCACGAGGCACAAAGGTTTCCAGCCATGGCAGACCTAAAACTTCTGCTTCGGTATAATCTGTTAGATTTAAAAAAAAAGGATTGATATACTTAATCACACCATTAATGTCAAATTCCACCACCACTAATTGCACGTTATCAAAAACAAATTTCCAACGTTTCTCCGCATTAATCAGCATAATTTCTGATTGTTTGCGTTCGGTGATATCTATCATAATGCCAACAATTCTTACAACTTCTCCCCTCTCATTACAAATAGGTTCTCCTTTTGCAAAAATATAACCACAAGAACCATCTGCCCGCATAAATTTTAAGTCAGTTGCATAGGATTGTCGGCACTGAATAGCATTTTTTAGATGATTCTTAAGACGTTCTCGATCCTCTGGAGAAAATTTGTGCCAGACTTGTTCAGGAGTGAATTCTGCATCCTGGGTATCGAGTCCATAGATTTGATATATTTCAGGAGACCAAATAACTTGGTTTGTGAATACATCAAATTCCCAACTCCCTAATTTTGCAAATTTTTGTGCTTCTTGTAAATGGGCTTCGCTCTGTCGTAAAGCGATGGTGCGTTCTAAAATTCTTTGTTCTAGTTCTGTATTAAGTTGTTGGAGCTTTGCTTCTGCTAGTTTACGCTCGCTAATATCTCTTGCCACCCAAGTTACCGCTGTCTCATTGATGGGAGAAATCATTGCTGAAAACCATAACAACTGACTTCCTACAGACACAGAGTAGTCTAAGCGATCGGTTTTTCTACTTGTCGCTACTTGTCGCACTCGTTGCAGCCAATCGCTATTCAATGATTCTTGAAAAAAGCGATTAATCGTCTGATTCACTATCTCACTACGGACAGCATCAAGGGCTTGATTATTCATGGGAGCAATTTCGATACTGTTTAGATCCTCACCTTGGAGATTCACGATCAGGATCACGTCAGTCATCGCTTCCAATATAGACCTAATTTTATTTTCCGAGTAGGCTAGTTTTTTTTCTAGCAGTTTACGCTCTGCGATTTCTTCATGGAGGTGAGCGTTAATATTGTTCAGGTAGGATGTTTGTTCGTGGATTAGCTTTTGGAGGGCATTCAGTAACTCAGGTAAACTGATTTGCCGATCGCAAGCGGCATCATCCACTATGAGTTTATGCTGTTCGTGAGGCGATCTCAGGCTTTTGAGAGTCGCTAATTCCGCTCGCAATGCTTCTAATTCATCCATAAGTTGTTCTTTAGTTTTTTCACAATCGCTCATTGAAAATTCTCCTATAAACCCCAGGCTTTATATCCCATAAGAACTCCCCAGATTTATCCCTGGGATTTATCCTAAAATCTAAAATCTAAAATCTAAAATTTAAAATTTAAAATCCATCGCCCTACAAGAGCCGTAGGGCATCTTGTTAGTGTATAAATTCTAGCCCGTTACGATGATTTATTCCTAGAGCATCCCAGACTGATTTTCGGTTGCTTCCCTTTCTAGATGGGATGGTCTGGCTCTGCCCCCTCTTAAAATCGCAACTAAATTGCTATGATTGAAAGAATTGTAAAGTATTATTTAAAACAGCCATGAAACTCACCCGAATTGACCTCAATTCTTGGATTTTTCACCTAGCAGACAAAACTATCCTGGTCGATCCCTGGCTGGTCGATCCCCTCGTATTTTACGGTCAACCCTGGCTGTTCACTGCCTACCACAACACGCCTGTTGCTTTCACTCCCGACACCTTACCGCCCATCGACTTGTTGTTGATTTCCCAAGGATTAGACGACCACTGCCACAAACCTACTCTCGAACGGCTCGATCGCACAATTCCTGCGATCGCATCTCCCACCGCCGCCAAAGTTCTCAGCAGTTTAGGCTATACAAATATCACATCTTTAGCAAATTGGCAAGAATTTAATTATCAAGAAAAGTTACAAATAACCGCAGTTCCCGGAGCTGAAATCCAGCCGGGACAGGAAGAAAACGGTTATTTGCTCAAAGACTTAACCAGTGGCGAAACACTCTACTACGAACCACACTTACCAAACTTAGAAAAAGTTAAACAAAAAATAGAGACAGTAGACGTAGCGATCGCCCCTGTCATCGGTCAAATTTTCCCCTTCCTCGGACAAATCATCATCGGGCCATCGGGTGCCCTGAGCCTCGCCCAAGCCCTAAAGCCTAGGTTTTTCCTACCTACAACTATGGGAGACATCCGAGCCACGGGTATTTTACCAATGTTGGTGCGATCGATCGGCAGCATCGCCGAATTTCGGGACTTACTGACAAATTCAGGACTTACAACCCAATTTCTCGAACCCGAACCAGGTCAAACCCTAGAAATTTAAGATTTAAGATTTAAGATTTAAGATTCAATCTCAAATCCCAAATCCCAAATCCCAAATCATCTTGGTGGCAGTCGCTTGCGCAAAAAAGCCGGAATATCCAATGCCGAATCCTGTTGCTGTTTCGGGTCAGGCGTCGATTGAGCCGGAGCCACCTGAACAGTAGCAGCCCGCCAAGGAGCATTAGCATTTTGCGTCCTACTCACCGGCTGCTGCGCGGGAATTTCCCCCGAAAAACCAGTAGCGATCACAGTAATCTTAATTTCGCCCTGAAGCCGCTCGTCAATCACCGCGCCAAATATAATATTGGCATTGGGATCGACCACCTCGTAAATGGTTTCGGCCGCCGCATTGACCTCGTGCAAGGTCATATCAGTACCGCCAGTAATGTTAAACACTACACCTCTAGCGCCCTCTATAGAAGAAGCTTCCAGCAACGGCGAAGAAATCGCCTGCATCGCCGCTTCCCTAGCCCGCGACTTGCCAGAACCCACGCCAATACCCATCAGCGCCGAACCTGCATCAGCCATGACAGCCCGCACGTCAGCAAAGTCAACGTTTACCAAACCTGGAATAGTAATAATATCAGAAATACCCTGAACCCCTTGGCGCAGGATATCGTCAGCAACTCGAAAAGCCTCTTGCACAGGCATTTGTTCGGAAATCACCGACAACAGCTTATCGTTGGGAATCACGATCAGGGTATCAACTCGGCTTTTCAACTCTGCGATGCCTTCCTCAGCTTGACTGGTACGACGCCGCCCCTCAAAAGTAAAAGGTCGGGTGACTATCCCCACAGTCAAAGCGCCCATTTCCTTAGCAACCTCAGCCACAATCGGTGCCGCGCCCGTACCCGTACCGCCGCCCATACCTGCGGTGATAAACACCAAATCAGCGTGATTTAACGCATTGGCAACTTCGTCGCGAGATTCCTCAGCAGCCTTTTGACCGATGGCAGGATTGCCTCCGGCACCCAAACCGCGCGTCAGCTTTTGTCCTACTTGCAAGCGTTTGGGTGCGTTGGAGAGAACTAGAGCTTGGGAATCGGTATTCACGCACCAAAATTCTACGCCCGAAACCTCGCTAGCAATCATGCGGTTAACGGCATTGCCCCCACCCCCGCCGACGCCAATTACTTTGATTTTGGCTGCACTACTGGGCATGATTTCTTTGGGATTGACCATAGGATCGATATCAATACTATCTACATTTACATAACCAGACTTGCGTCTAAATGGATTGGTGGAATCGTAAGCCACCGGAAAATTTTTGACTTCTTCGGAAGGGGGACTGTCTTCGCCAGACCCCTGTCTAGGATTCAGGGTCATCTCTCTTCCTCCTTGGAGACTCCCGCCAATGCTTTACTCAGTTTGGCTTCGACGTGAGCGCTCAGCCGAGCGGCGGTGAGAGGAAAAGGAAAGCATGGTAAGGGTGACATAACTATTCCTGTGGTCGGTGAGGGAACCGTTGCGCCTCAAAAGTGGTGAAACTCCTTGGCATACCTGCTGGGATTGCAGGATAGAGACTACCGATATTATTCTCAAAAGACCGCCTCGGTAGGGCGTTTCATTTGGGGATTTCTCCCGGTCGGATTTCTCCGGTATGGTTAGCGCGCGCCTTTGTGGTCAGTAGAGATCCTAGGAGTATGAACTTTACAGCTTGTTAGCTAAGCACTAATTTACAATCAACTATAGGCTAAGTTGCGCAAAAAACTAGCGCAAGCAAGGCTCAATATTCACAAGCCTGGATTTGGCCTAGCAACTAGCCGAGAGTTAAATCGATCGAAATCTTTCGATTGATTATTTTTGCTTGACTTCTCCCTGGGGCTGTCTCAGCAGGGCGATGGTGAAGCTTAATTCTGCAGGCGAGTTGGTGAGGGACTTGAGTTTTCACCAACTGCGGAGGATGGAGGTTCGGTGGACGACGGGAAAAGCCGGATTTTTCAAGTCAATGTAGGCTATTTTGCTTGCATCTAGCTGTTTTGGCAATTGTCGCATCCGGTCTAAAACTTTCAGTTGCTCCATGGTTCTGGAACTATGGGGGCCTAGGTGTACAGTTCCAATCTCTGTTTTCAGGATCAAGTTATTCGGGTCTTGCCAGTCTATTTCAAACACTTTCAACGCCAAAGTGCTGAACCCTTGGTAAAACTCCGGCCATTCGGCGCGATAGACTTCCCAGTCTCCGATGACTTTTAAACTTGGCAAAGAACGCTGAGACTGTGTTTCCTGACTGTTGTTGCCCAGGGAGCTACTTTGGGATTGTTTGTCAGTAGTATAGCTGTCAAAGGGCATCCAACCTCCCCTAGCATCCAGCCACCCTACTTTTTGCTTGTCCCTGCCAGCGGTAGTCACCGCCCTCGGTTGGGCCACTGCCACTGGCAGCCGTTCTGCCACTTCTACGGTCAAACTTGGCGGAAATAGGTTGCGAGTCACCTTGGCTTTGGCGATCGGGCCGGTGGCTTCAAGTTTAGAAGCTAGGGCTTGTGGTTGAATCCCCCACAGAGACTGGGGGTAAGAAAGTGGCATCAAAGACCGGACTGCCTTGTCCGAAAGCCAATGATTCCCCTCCACCTTCACTTGTTCCGATCGAGCAATCAACCAAGTCGGCTGGGCTATCCACCACACTAGACCCCCAGCCATCCCACTGGCAGCCAGCAGTTGCCACACCACAGTCGCCAATCGAGCGCGACGAAGCCGCTGCAACTGTTGGCGCCTGTGCCCTAACTCTGTTTCTGACACTGATGCAAAACTAGCCATCTACCTCTTGACAATTTGGTAATTATAAAGTATTGACAACTCAAAACTCTTGAATTTTTCTCAAGTCGCCTGATTGTCCCCTACTATTTAAGCAGATCCCCGCAAAATTACCCAAATTCACGTTCGGCTCCGTAAGATTACCGATTCAGTTTGCCCCTAAAAATTAGTTAATTATTCAGAATTTAAGCCTAGGAAAGCCGATAAGCAGACAGAGGTTGTTGAGTCATTGAGGGCATTACCCCACATGGCAAAAGGCTAAAATTCAAACTAAACTAGAGTTTGAAAGTATATACTTTCTCTGTGAAATTTAACTTTTAGTTAGCTTCAATTGTGATCGCACTGGAATTAGACAGATTCTATAAAGCCTGCAACCCTAGCAAGACCCTTGTCGCGGGCGACCCAGGAGATTATCAATACTACATTGATTTTGCTTCGGTACGGGGCGGTAAAATCATTGAATCTTTGCAGCGGACAATTACCCGTATCTCCCCAGACCAGCCTACTTGTCAACTATTTACAGGACATATCGGTTGTGGCAAATCTACTGAATTGTTTCGACTTAAAGCTGAGCTAGAGCAAGAGGGTTTTTACGTCGTGTACTTTGAGTCTTCTCAAGATTTAGATATGGGTGACGTAGACATCAGCGATATTTTGCTGAGCATTGCTCGCCAAGTCAGCGAAACGATGGAGTCAGCCAAAATTAAACTCAGACCAAGTTATTTCACTAATCTGTTTGCAGAAGTCGCAGAATTTTTGCAGACTCCCATTGATTTATCCGCAGAAGCAGAGTTATCTGTAGGGATTGCTAGAGTTACTGCTAAAACTAAAGACTCTCCCAAACTAAGATCGCAGCTTAGACAATACCTGGAACCCCGCACTAATAGCATCTTGCAGTCAATTAACGAAGAACTCCTTAATGTAGCCAACCTCGAACTCAAGCGCCAAGGCAAAAAAGGACTCGCAGTGATTGTTGATAACCTCGATCGCCTCGACGGAGGTCTCAAACCCAGCGGACGCACCCAGCCAGAATACCTTTTTTTAGACCGTGGCGAACAGTTGAAAAAACTCAATTGCCACGTAGTCTACACTATTCCTCTGACTTTAATTTTTTCCAATGACTTCGGTAGACTCGCCAGTAGATTTGGAGTTAAACCCAAGGTGATGCCGATGGTTCCGGTACAAATTCGATCGGGGGAAGACCACTCGGAAGGAATGGCCCTACTACGCCAGCTCGTATTGGCTAGAGCCTTCCCCAAGGTTGCTCCTTCCCAACGCCTCGATTTGATTTCCAAGGTGTTCGACTCTCCTGAAACCTTAGACAGACTCTGCCGCATTAGTGGCGGTCACGTTCGCAATCTACTGATGCTGTTGTATAGCTGTTTGCAGCACGAAGACCCGCCTTTTACTCGCGAATGTTTGGAAAGTGTCATTCAAGAATATCGCGACGACTTGTTGGGAGCAGTCAACGATATGGAATGGGAATTGTTGTTTCAAGTCGTAAACCGACAAACAGTGACTGGTGAAGAAGAGTCTCAAATTTTATTGCGAAGTATGTTTGTTTTTGAATATCGCGATCCCGAAGGTCGCTGGTTTGGTATCAATCCAGCCCTAGCAGAAACTAGAAAATATAAGGAGTGGCAACAGCGAGTGCACCAAAAATAGTTTTAAATTTTGAGATTGCTTCGGGAGCAGACAGATTTGAAATTAAAACTAGAACCAGCCCCCGGAGCAATCGAGGGGGCAATTTTTTACTTATAAAATCTCCCATCTAAAATCTCTATCCTTTAGGAGATATTTGCAGCCCTAGGATGTTCCCATGTCAGACCCCCTAGGGCTGGTTTTAACTATTGCTTTTAACCTCACATAGTCTTATCCCCTATCTCATAAATTTTTGTGTCCTTTGGTTTGGCTGAGTGCCTGCTACAGATAATTCTGCGTTGACACTAATAGCTAAGTCCGAGAGTTCTCAGATGATGTCAGATTTAATACTGAGAATAGTGCTGTTACACCATTGCTTCGTTCCGCTCTCAAGCCTATACCAGTAGACTATTTATCAGCACTTAACCGGAGTTGATATCATAGGTTAGCAACTAGCCATTCATCCCCTAGATAAATTTATCTGTAGCTGACTAAAAAACACATTAATTTTAATTTAATATTTATATATAAATCTAGCTTTCTATTAGATTGAGAGGTATGATGTGTTTGGATTGAACTAGGGAGAGTAGGGCTGGAGAGACTAGATAAGTGCGAAAAATTACGTAGTAATAAAGGTATAAAGTGCTTGAAGGAAATAAGTGTATATAAGTAGAGACAGTTTCAGTCATCATTAGGTTGTTTATTTCTGGAAATGGGGTGCACGCATGACAGACATGATTAAATTACGAGAAACTGCCAGCTACAACGAGCGATCGCTCAAAACGCTGGTACGGTCGATCGCGATGTCTCAACAGCAATTCTCCCTAATCTTGGTGCGCTGCAACTACGAGCATTTACGCCAGCAAATGGTCAAGCGACTGCGAGAAATGTCCCCACTGCCCATCCAAGATGTAGTCCTACGGCCAGGAGTCAAAACCCTCTACAGTACCTTGCTCGCCAACACCCAAAACCACGGGCAGTCCCCTGGGGCTGCTGTCTCTGCTGTGATGGTGTTCGGCTTAGAAACAGTAGTAGCGATCGACGAAGTGATGGCTTCTACCAATCAAGTGCGAGACGAGTTTCGCAAAAATTTTTCCTTTCCGGTGGTTTTGTGGGTGACAGATGACATCGTAACCAAAATGATCCGTCTCGCCCCGGATTTCAAGAGTTGGGCCGCGGCCACAATTAAATTTGAAATGGCCGTGGACGAATTGATCGATTTTCTCGCCCAGCGAGCTGATGGCATATTTCGAGTAGGCGAACTCAACCCCCAATGGGGAAACAGCACAGCCGCCAAATCCGGCTTTAGCACCTACGACGACACCGACTTAGAAAAACCCACTCAGGAAAGCGAAATCCTGCTGGGCGAGCGTTTGCTCACACCTCATCCTCGATCGCAAAACTCCCAAGCATCCAATATCCAGTCCTATTCGCCCTTGAGTCCGGGAAATAACCTCGATTTGGCGATCGGTTCCTTATCGCGCCGAGAACTCGAATTAGCTTTAAGAGATTTGCAAAATCGCGACCAACAATTAGAACCAGCCCTCGAAGCTAGCCTGCAATTCGTTCTCGGTAGAGACTACTACGTCAGCGACGAAACCGAAACCGCTTTGATCCACTACCAGCAAAGCTTAGTATTTTGGCAGCAGCAAACCGGCAATTGGGAACTCAAAAACTGGGAAAAGTCCTGGGAAACACAAAACCTTTCCTGCACTTTGTCTAATCCGGTCCCTAATATTCTTTTTTTAGAGAGGGAGGGCATAGTGCTGTTTCACATAGCCCTGTGTCACCGCTTACAAGCAGCCAGAAATCCAGTAGCCAACCGCCAGCATTGGGAGCAAGCCTGGATTAGCCTAGAACAGTCTAGAAATGCCTTCTCCCTTGCCGATCGCCCCGAATTAGTAGCAGAGGTAACGGCACACCTAGGAGAGGTATTGCAACGCCTGGAAGCTTGGGGAGAATTGCAAGCATTGGCGGAAAATTCCTTGCAGTTACACTTCACCTACGGAACTCCGAGCCAGCTAGCTCAAGATTACGGCTTTTTAGCAGAAGTGGCGCTGCAACAGTCGAGGTGGAGTCAAGCCCGTCAGCTAGCCGAATTGGCCTTAGCCATACTAGATCAAACCCCTAACGATTTGAGATTGCTAATTGAAGATTTAAGATTGGGTTTTTCCGGGAATTATCCAGAGTTTGTCGGGACTAACCAGTCAATTAACGAACCCAAATCAAAAATCCAGCATCCCAAATCAGACAGAAGTTCCTATCTTTTACTGTTAGCCCAAAGTTTGCGACAACTAGGACAGTGGGAAGCCGCAGTTCATTCTTTGGAATTGGCTCAAAGTCAAAGCGAGCCAAAGTACGACCCCCGGCTTTACATTGATATTTTGACCGAACTGCAAGCGGTTTATTTCGAGCAGGGAGAGTACCTCAAGGCTTTTCGGATTAAAAAAAACCAGCGATCGATCGAATATCAATACGGATTTAGAGCTTTTATCGGAGCCAGTCAATTGCAGCAGCAGCGACAAGCCGTCAACCCGTCGAGTCCCTCAGCCAAAAACCAAGCAGCAATTGCAGCGGAAATGACCGCCTACTCCCGCCAGAAAGATATCAATAACTTGCTGGAAAGAATTAGCAGGGACGACCATAAATTAACGATTATTCACGGGCCCAGCGGAGTTGGCAAAAGTTCTTTAGTCAATGCGGGATTAGTACCTGCTTTAAAAAATATCACTCCGGGCGCACGGGATACTTTGCCTGTATTAGTCAAAGTTTATAGTGATTGGCTCAGAGAATTAGAAAATGCTTTGAATGGCGCGCTGTACGAAAAACAAGTCGAAGAAGACAGGAAATTAATCCAAAATGGAGTCGGGGAATTTTCTCGAAAAAATCAATTAGTCATACCAGGGCGTACCGAAGAAGCTTCATCTTTTTTGGTTGAACAATTGCGACAAAATTCCCAGAATAATTTATTGACTATTTTAATATTTGACCAGTTTGAAGAATTTTTCTTTGTCTCAACATCCGTAGCTCAAAGACAACAGTTTTATAAGTTTTTACGCTTATTTTTAAATCTCCCGTTTGTCAAAGTAATACTCTGTATGAGAGAAGATTATTTACATTATTTACTGGAGTGCGATCGCTTTCCCAATCTCGATGCCATTAATAATAATATTCTCGACAAAAGCATCCGCTATCAACTGCGAAGTTTTTCCATTAAAGATGCGCGGGCTGTGATCGGACACTTGACAGAACGCGCAGAATTTTACTTAGAACCAGAACTAATTAATGCCTTCGTCGAAGACTTATCAGACGAATTGCAAGAAATTCGACCGATAGAATTGCAAGTGGTGGGAGCACAACTGCAAGAAGAAAATATTACGACCATAGAACAATACCAGCAGTTGGGTGACAACCCCAAAGCAGAATTAGTCAAGCGATCGCTCGAACGAGTCATTTCTGACTGCGGTCCGGTCAATGAAGATGCAGCTTGGAAAATTTTGTTTTCCCTGACCGATGAAAGAGGAGTCAGACTGATAAAAACCAAACATGAACTCTCATTAGTTATAGGGGTGCAACCAGAAGATGTGGAAGAACCAGATTTGTCTGGGATAGGCAGAATCAGCCTAATTTCACTACAGCACAAACTGGGCAAAAACTCAGAAATAGAACCCAAAAAAACCGATAACCTCGAATTAATTTTAGATATTTTAGTTGGTCATGGTTTGTTATTTTTGCTGCGGGAATCCCCCGAAGATCGTTATCAATTAGTTCACGACTATCTAGTCCGCCCCATCCGCGATAGATTCGGCTTAGAAGCCAGACTGCACAAAGCAGAAGCTGACAAAAACATGAGTCAAGCACAGCTATACCGGGCGAATATTTTTCTCAAACAACTCTTGGGATTAGCAGCGATCGGCGTACTGCTGCTAACCAGTTCCACCGTCGCCGCCGTCAACTTTTGGTGGCGAGCAGTGGGACAAAAACAACTAGCTGTAGCTCAAACTCAGCGCGCCGAAATTAGCACTCTAACGGCGGCTTCTGAAGCACTTTATTTTTCCAATAACAAATTTGATGCCATGATGGAAAGTTTGAGAGCGGGGAGACAATGGAGGCAAATCGAACACTCCCAAGAAACCCACACTCTCAAAGACACAGAAATTTTGATTTCTGCGTCTCTCCAACAGGCGGTTTACGGTATCAAAGAACGCAACCGATTAGAAGGACATGGAGATGTAGTTTGGGGTCTAAATTTTAGCCCTGATGGGCAAACAATTGCCTCGGCTAGTGTAGACAAAACAGTCAAACTTTGGGCGAGGGGTGGTAGCTTGCTGGCAACTTTTAAAGGCCACACTAACAACGTTACCAGTGTGGCTTTCAGTCCTGACAGCAAAACGATCGCCTCCGCAAGCTTAGATAAAACAATCAAACTTTGGAAAACCGACGGCACTTTACTGGCAACTTTTCAAGGTCATACTAATAACGTTACCAGTGTCACTTTTAGCCCGGATGGACAAACGATCGCCTCTTCGTCTACAGACAAAACAGTCAAACTCTGGAAAACCGATGGTACACTCCTGCAAACCATCCCACAACTAGCACCAGTAAATTGGGTCAGTCTCAGCCACAACGGTCAAATTATAGCCGTGGCCAGCGATGACGGTACTGTGAAACTGTGGAGTTCTGACGGTAGGCTAATCGCGAATCTGTGGCACAGCGAAAATAGAAAACCTTCTAAAGTTTATACCGTCAGTTTCTCTCCCGATGGTGAAACCCTGGCTTCTGGTGGTGAGGACAACACAGTCAAAATTTGGAATGTCAGCTCACTTCAAAACAATCCACAACTAAATTCAATCGACAAAACAGACTTGCTGCTGACAACTTTGCGGGGACATAGCAAATGGGTATTTGGCGTCAGCTTCTCCCCTGATGGTCAAACTCTTGCTTCTGGTGGTGCTGATAGAACGGTCAAACTCTGGAGTCTGGTTGATATTCATGGAAAACACCTGTTAGATGGTGGCAAATTTAAACCAGTCGGCCGCTTGCTGAGAACCTTTGAAGGACACGCCGATCGAGTTACTCAGGTAAGTTTTAGCCCCGATGGGAAAACCCTGGCTTCGGCAAGTTTTGACAAAACTATCAGGCTGTGGCGACTGGATGATGTACCTCTGAAAACCCTTGACGGACACCACAACCGCGTCCTCAGCGTTACTTTCAGCCCCGATGGCCAAAGGCTGGCTTCTGCTTCTATGGACAAAACTATCAAGCTCTGGAGTCGTACAGGGGTGTTGTTGGAAACCTTGGAGGGACACACTCAGAGAGTATCCAGCCTTAGTTTCAGCCCCGACGGCTTGCTGCTTGCTTCTGGAAGTCATGACAAAACAGTGAAAATCTGGAGTTTAAAAGAAGATGGCATTACTAATATGTTGCCTTGTCCTTCGGCTCCACTGTTCCCCTGTTCTCCTTCTGTGTTGTTCACTCTCGATGGACACAGCGACAGCGTGACTAGCGTCAGTTTTAGCCCCGACAGCGAGATTGTGGCTTCGGCGAGTAAGGACAAAACTATTAAACTCTGGACTAGAAATGGCAGGTTGATTAAAACTTTGACGGGACACAAAGGCTGGGTGACTAGCGTTAGTTTCAATCCCGACGGTTCCATGCTGGCTTCGGCTAGCGATGACGGTACGGTGAAATTGTGGAATCGGGATGGTCGTTTGTTGAGGACTTTTGAAGGGGCTCACAACAGTTTTGTGTTGGGGGTGGCTTTCAGCCCTGATGGACAAATGCTGGCTTCGGCTGGTTATGACAATTCGGTGAAGTTGTGGAATGTGGATGGGACTTTGGTGGCGACGCTACTCAAGGGTTCTAGCGACAGCGTGACTAGCGTCAGTTTTAGCCCGGATGGTTTGTTGATTGCTTCGGGTAGTTACGATCGCAAGGTGAAGTTGTGGAGTCGTAGTGGCACTTTGTTGAAAACTTTGACTGGACATAAAGACAGTGTGATGAGTGTGAGTTTTAGCCCGGATGGGAAGGTTCTGGCTTCTGCTGGTAGGGATAATCGGGTGATTTTGTGGAATTTGGACTTGGACGATTTGTTGGTGAGGGGCTGCGATTGGGTGGGGGATTATCTGAGGACTAATCCCAATGTCAGCGATCGCGATCGGCGCCTCTGCGACGGGGTAGCGCCTAAATCTCAGTTTTAGTCAGTTGGCGGTTGGAGGTTGACGGTTGTCATTAGTTGCCAATGCCCCATGCCCGATGCCCCATGCCCGATGCCCGATGCTGCTTTCCTGTTCCAAACTTTCCTTATCCCAACTCTTCCCCTTCCCCCCCGCTTCCTGTAAAGTAAATAATTGTAAAGAAATATGAGTTTTCTCTTATCCTCTGGTTAAGACTGCCAGCTAGTATTCATTCACAATTGAGACCCAGATTAGAACTTCCTATGTCACAGTTTTTCTCACGCAAATTTCTAGCCTCTGCTGCTGCCTTTTTCCTGGCTTTGTCCCTATGGGCGATCGCACCAGCAGCCCATGCTTTCAACAATCCTGATTTGTTGCCACAAATTCAGACTCCGATCATTGATTTAGCTAAAGCCCTCACAGACATTGAAGAACAGGACTTGGCAAAAAATTTAAGTGCCTTTGAGGCGGAAACTGGCTGGAAGTTGCGAGTGCTGACTCAGTACGATCGCACCCCCGGTTTGGCTGTCAAAAATTATTGGGGCTTAGATCAAAAGAGTGTGCTGTTAGTTGCCGATCCGCGAGGTGGCAATCTCCTGAACTTTAATGTGGGAGACTCTTTGTATCCTCTGTTGCCGCGCACTTTTTGGGTGGAACTGCAAACCCGCTACGGTAATCAGTTTTTTGTGCGGGACAATGGGGAAGATCGAGCGATTATTGAATCTTTGGAGTCGATCGAAGGCTGTCTGCGTCAAGGTGGATGTCGCGTGGTTCCCGGTTTGCCTAGGGAACAGTGGATTTTGACTTTAATTTCTTCGGTGCTAGGCGGGGTCATCTGCGGGTTTGCAGCTCAACCACGGAAACCGGGACAGTTGGTGGCTTGGCAGTGGGCGCTGATTTTTTCGCCTCTGTGGGGCATCTTGTTTTTTGCCTTCGGTGTCGGCCCTGTGGTGATTCGGACTTCTGAGTGGCTGCCTTTGGTGCGGAATGTGGCTGGTTTTGCGATCGGGGCTTTGGTGGCATTCCTCACTCCCGTACTCGGCAAGTCCTCACCCTCATCAGAAAGTTAGTTTCTACCTTGGCAGTTGGCAGTTGGGAGTTGGCAGTTAACTAAAAGCTGATAAGCTGATACTTGATAATTCACAGGCGACAGCTATTCAACACATGGAATGGCACTTAAGCGATGCCCAGAGTCTGGGATTAATCGATAACGAAATTGGCGATCATGGTTTTTCGGCGGCGGAATATGAAATTGTCCGCCGTGTGATTTATGCAACCGCTGATTTTGAATATAAGTCTTTAATCAGTTTTTCCGATCAGGCTTTGCAAGCTGGGGCGGCAGCTTTGGCTGCTCGGACTACGATTGTGGTAGATGTGCCCATGGTCCAGGTGGGGATTACGCCACTGCTCCAAAGTACCTTTGCCAATCCGGTGTACTGTTCAATGGAAGCTTTGACGCGCCCTCAAAAGGAAAAAACGCGGGCTGCTTGGGGGATTGAAACCTTGGCTAAACGCTATCCAGAGGGAATTTTTGTAGTTGGCCAAGCTCAAACTTCTCTGTCGGCGATTGTCGATTTAATTGAGTCTGAGGAAATTCGCCCTGCTTTGGTGATTGGGACTCCTTCTGGGTTTGTGGGGGTGGATGTGGCTAAGTCTCGCTTACACGATTCGATGATTCCTCATATTCGGATTGAGGGGCGGAAGGGTTCGGCGGTGGTGGCTGTGGCGATTGTGAATGGGCTGGTGGATTTGGCTTGGCAGGCTTACGGCCAAGAGGGGAATAGTTGATATTACCTGAAAGGTGGCAACTGCTGCTTGATTTTAGGCAGTAGTTGCTTGATTTTGATTCCAAACATAAACACAAACCACACTGCGCCACCGGCTCCCAAACTAATCAATAGCACTAACACAAAAGGATGAATTTCAACACTACTCAATAATGGCAAGTAAAATTTGCGATCGGGCGCGTCTTGTTTAATCAGATAAGGAGCGCCACCAGCCACTACTCCCGCTACTCCCAAACCAAAGCCCACTGCTTGAATCGTAACTTCAAGTTTCGCATCCCGATAAGCTTCTTCAATGGAGACAACGCCTCGAATTGCTTCCATTGCCTTATCTAGCAAACCCGAACCGTGTTGGAAATAGCCTAAATCTGCCTGAATCTGCCTTTGAAACTGCGGGCAATTTTGAGTTCCGAATGTTGCGAGAAAACTTAAATCGGCATCACTATCATTATACTTTTTACAGGCTTTGATGTCAAGACTTATTTGATTTAATTTATCTTGGTAATTTTGGGCATTAATGGCGATCGTATTTTCGCAAAACTGCAAATCACTAAGCATCCGGGCATACTTCACAGCCCGCTGCGGAAGCTTAATCATCTGAGTTTCCAGATATTCCAATTCCTCCTCATTTAAACCCGCACCTTTCGATTGTCGTTGCTGGGCCCTATCCCTCTCCAAATAGTCAAAAGTCTTGTCAATATCCAATTGAATATGCTTGTATTCCTCGCGAATCACCGCGTAAAGCTTGCGGCTATCCTGATCAGCCCGCAGAATCTTATTGCGGTACAAAAACAAATCCATAAAATCGCTGTAGCGCGTCTCATCCCAGATATCATCAGTTGTCGCACTGTTGAAAAACCAGATAATAACGTGACAGTAACTATCGGGTTGACTGAGATCCCCGTATTCCAAAATCGGACTACCGAATAACTCGCCTTGACGACAGAAATCCGGGAGATTATCGCCAGAAATCAAGTTTTCTAGACACTGTTTGCCTAATTTTTTAATAAACTGCGAATCTTCCCGCGCCTCCTG
This sequence comes from Microcoleus sp., assembly GCF_041354475.1. Taxonomy (NCBI): domain Bacteria; kingdom Bacillati; phylum Cyanobacteriota; class Cyanophyceae; order Oscillatoriales; family Microcoleaceae; genus Microcoleus; species Microcoleus sp. Next base: position 16,220 of record NZ_JBGJZU010000033.1, on the reverse strand, counting down.
ATTTGGTTCCACACTCTGCTTAGCCGTAATCAGCAAAGTTTGCCCGAAATAACTCTGCACAAAATCCGGTAGCAAGCAATTATCGGGATTAAACTGTTTGAAGATGCTAACATCGACATCGGCTGTTTTAACGTCTCCATCTTTTTCGGGAATGCGAATTTGCAAACCCAAGGCATAACTGTCATCAATTCGCATCGGTGCCACGAAACCTTTGACAGGAATTGGCTGATTGTCAACCATAATCTCCTTAGCAAAGGCCAGAGAATTGCGGCCGTTAACTTTTGATTTATCAATTAAGTTAACACGCCGGCCAACTGGTTCATCTTTTTTGTGAAAATAGCTGTCATAAAATTTGCTACTGACTGCTAATTTAGTTTGCAAAATTTCATCGCACTTTTGCCACAAACTGGCGAATTCCACGGGGGAATTAGACTGTGATTCTAGGGCGTTGCAGGGGTGAAAGGCAAACAGATAGACGTTAGGGGCATAGATTTTGCTACTTGGAGTCATTGCTGGTATCTGATTTATTTTCTGCTGCGCTTTCTTGAAGTTTTTTGTAACTCTCTTCGATGCTGGTACGCAGAGTTTGAGTGATATTGGTTAGGGGCTTCATGGTAGTTGGGGTGGGTTCGCCCGGATCATCAATTTCTTTCCGCACACAATCTCTTAAGATTTTCCCCAAATCGTGTTCTATACACCAATCTTTGATTGTTTGGGCAATGGAAGATTCATTGTCTGCTAACTTTAGAATGTCTGTGTTTAATTTGGGTAAATCTTGCCATGCTGTCGGCTGAAAAATTTCCGGTTCTTCGTTAAGTAAGTAGATAAAGCTTGTTATATCTTTGTCAAGAGTCATAGAACAATTCTCCATTAATAAAATGTTAGGGTTGTTTTAACTGGTTCCCAGGCTCTGCCTGGTAACCGATGTCTAGAGGCTCTGCCTCGCTTGTTTCTGCCTCGCTTTTATAGCATAAAAGTGGGAGGCAGAGCCTCATGATCTGCGTTACCAGGCAGAGCCTGGGAACGAGTAAGCGAGTATTGCCTCAATGCTGATCCCTAGTATCCAGTAGCACAGAATGCTGCCCAATATTCGGGGTCTTTAAATGGTGGTTTATCCTTTGATGAATAGCTTAACCACTCTTTGACTGTTTTCATCGATTTTTTATCTAATTTTAACAATCCTATCCAAACTAGAAAATCCTCCCGATTCACGCCGCGCATCCAGTTTTGGGCGGCATTCAAGGCAATCGCAACCGAATCTGCATTGGGCAATTCTTGATAAAATTTAATCATCAAAATTGCCGTGGCAAAATCATCGACGGCCCAGAGACTGCTGACAACATTCATGCTACCGGCATACAAGAAACCGCTGGGTAAACCAATGTATTCATCCGTCATTGTGGTTGAACTTGTCAACCCGGTTTCGCAGGCGGAAAGTGTCACGAGACTGCATTTTGGTAACTGCAATTCGCCGAAGATGTCGCCCAGGGTGAGGCATTTTTCGGGGATGGCTTTTCTGCCGCTGCGTAGGGTGACGTAGCGTTTAGTTTCTAGTCCATCTTTTTCTAACCCACCGTTAGCAAGAGGTTTTTCTTCTCTTAGCCCCCCCTTAGCAAAGGAGTTTTCTTCTCTTAGCCCCCCCTTAGCAAGGGTATTTTCTTCTCTTAGCCCCCCCTTAGCAAGGGTATTTTCTTCTCTTAGCCCCCCCTTAGCAAGGGGGGGTTGGGGGGGGTTAATTTCTAATATTGGTTCCAGGGAATCGGCTAAGACTAGGGATGATTGTAGCGGATAGTCGAAGTCGAATACGCCGTGACACGAGAAGTGTAGGTAGTTGGCATTTGCGAGGTTTTCTCCGTTGGCGTTGAGGGCGATTTTTGTGGCTTGTTTTTTGAGTAATATTTGATGCAAGTCGAATCGGGTTTTGATGGTTTCTACTTCCATATCGGCGTTGAATAAGTCTTCGGTGGGATTCTGGAGGGCGAATAGTTGTTGTTGATTTTTTGGGGTAGATTTTCTGGTGGTGATGCGGTTTTTTACGAGTTCCAGTAGTTGCAAACTGGGGCTGTATTTCACGCCGTCTGGGAAGCTGTCTAACAAATACCTCGGCCCTCCCACGTCTGTAGGGGCGGTGGATGGTGCGTGCCCGCCCTCTAATGGTAGGGCGTGGAGGGGGAATAGGTGCAGGTAGCGGTGGGGGACTAGGATTACTTGTTTGCTGGTTGGGGGGATTTGGGCGACTATTTCGTTGAGGCGCAGGATTTGTGAGAGTTGTTCGAGTTTTTGGGAGAGGGTTTGTTGCCAAATTTTGTTGGTTTTTTGGTCGCGGTATTGGTTGAGATAGTTGTCTTTCCAGGTTTCTAATTCGGCTATTTCGGTTGTGGTGTAGGTGACTAATTCTATGTTGTCGCGGGTGATGATGAAGGCCGATCCCCCCCAGCCCCCCTTAAGAAGGGGGGAGTTGGAGTTGGAGTTGTTGGTGGTGATGCTGGGATCTGATCCCCCCCAGCCCCCCTTAAGAAGGGGGGAGTTAGAGTTACCGATGTACCATTCTATAATTGCTGTTTTTGGATCTAATGTTTTCTGGAATTCGGCGATGTCTATGGGTTGGATTTTTTGAGTTAGTTTGAATTCTGGTTCTCGTTGTTTGAAGGTTTCTAGGAATTGTTCTAGTTGCTGTAATGCTGTTACTAATTTTTCTTGTTGTTGGGATAATTCGGGAGTGTGAGGGCGGGTTTGGGTTGTGCGTTGGGAGGGAGAGTCTGGAACCCCCCCCGGCCCCCCCTTGGTAAGGGGGGGAGGAAGATGGGAAACAGGGGTGGGAAGAGGGGAGATAGGGGTTTGGGTTTCTAGGAATTGTTGGAGGGAGGCGATTTGGCGGCGCAGGTTTTGGAGTTGCTGTTTTTCGGTGGCGGTGGCTGTTTTGGGGTAGATTTCGCTGTTGGTGAAGAGTTCGACTAGGTAGCGGGATTTGCTGCGTTCGATTGTTTGAATTGCTTTGTGATATTGTTGGTGGTTGATGCAGGATTGCATCATTTTTTCGTAGACGTTGAGATTTTCTTCGATGATTTCTCGTTTGCGGTTTTCGGAGGCAATCCACTCGCGGCTTTGTTCGACTGCTTCGATGGCTTTTTCGTAGCCGAAGATGGCGGTTTCCCATTGTTCTATGTCAAAGGTGGTATTGCCGAGATTTCGCGCAGCCTTGAGACAGCTAAGGGGTAAAGCATCTGGTTTGAAGATTTCTAAAGATGATTTAAAACATTTTATAGCCTCTGGAATTAGTCCTTTTTTCTGATAAGCATAGGCAATATTTTCTTGAGTCATGGCCCATTGTTGGGGAAAAGCGGCGCGGGTACGAACTTCTAAAGCCAATTCATAACAGGCGATCGCCTTTTCGAGATTCTCGGCTTTGTCTTCCCTGATTCTGTTTCTGTAAGCAATTGCTAAATTATTTTGAGTCATTGCCCAATCTTGGGGAAAAGCGGCGCGGGTGTAAACTTCTAAAGCCAATTCAAAACAGGCGATCGCCTTTTCGATATTCTCGGCTTTGTCTTCCCTGATTCTGTCACTGTAAGCAGTTGCTAAATTATTTTGAGTCGTCGCCCATTGTTGGGGAAAATCGGCGCGGGTGTAAACTTCTAAAGCCAATTCAAAACAGGCGATCGCCCTTTCGATATTCTCGGCTTTGTCTTCCCTGATTCTGTCAGAGTAAGCTGCTGCTAAATTATTTTGAATAGTTGCCCAAAATTCGGCATAAGTATCTCGCTTAAAAATTTGCATTCCCACTTCATAGCCTGCAATGGCAATTTCCATATTGCTGCTTTTACTACCCCGTGGGAACTGTTGAATCAAGTTACAGAAGTTAAGAATATTAATAGTAATGTTTGTAGCTTCCTCGGACTCCATTTCTGCGAGAGTTTGAGTTGCCCACTCGCGCAGATATCGGGCAAAGTTATCGTCGATTAGTTCGAGATTGTTTTGCAGGATGGTGATTTGTTCGTCTTCTGGGGAGTTGAGGAGGGATTGAATTAGGGTGAGATAGGTTGGTTGGTTGTTCATTGCACTATCCGTGTTTGGGATATTTTACATTGTTTGTGGGGGGGAATGCAAGATTGGCAGCGGATTTTGTAGCGGATTTAGCGGATGGATTTGGGGTTGGTTTGTGGTATGGAACCAAATTTTGTAGGGGCGGGTTCACCAACCATATCTAACGAATACCGACAATCTTGATAAACCCGCCCCCCACCACCGATCGCCTATATCAACCTGGAATTTGCATCGCATCGGAAAATGTAGGTTGGTATTTTTGGTTGGGTGGGGGCGGGTTTTCGAGATGGTGGATTATGGGCAATTATTGTTGATGAACCCGCCCCTACGAGCCCTGGGTACATTGGGTTTGGCTATCGGTGAGTTCCGAGAAACCGGGTTTTTTATCAAATTTCCGTATCGTCACAAAGACTCTGGCAAAAACCCGGTTTCTGGCCACCAACCCGCGCTTAAGTCGGATTAATAATCAGCGGGCGATCGCCTTTTTGTGCTTCTATTATCACGATCGCGGTCTTTTTTCCTACCTTTTTTAATCTGTTCGCTCATTTCAATAAATACATCTTTACGCAAATAAGGATAATCACTAACCCACACTTCGCGGCTGGGAATGTAAATATCCGAAACTTTGGCAATCCGTCCCAAATCTTCTTGATTCGACATGATTAACATTAAAGCAGCTTGGCCGGGGACAATTCCTTGGTGAATTTTCTGCAATGGCGCTGTAAGTGTGGTAGTAAATCCCGTTTTGTCGCCGACTTCTAAGTTGATTCGCGGTTCTAAGTTGTCAACAATTACGAGTTGTCCTTTTTGATTGACTGTTTCTTCTTGACTTGTGACTTCATCTGTGATGTAAATATCCAAAACTCGTCCTTGCCAAAAACCACAGTATTTATATTTGCGGCATTCTGCATTGCGCAAACTGGCCCACAAAATCGGGCCCCACAACCAGTACAAACCTGCGATTAATCCGGTGATTAATACTAGGGGCCCGACATCGGAACCGGCGAAGTTGTAGAGGACAACTAGAAAAACTACGGCGACAGCAGAGATTAACATTCTTCTGAGAAAGTCGGGGGGTTTTCCCCAGAAGTATTTGTATTGGGCTCCGGTGGCGACGGCGGGAATTAGTTCTTGAAATGTTTCGCGGGTTAAGGGAATTAGCATAATGGGGAATGGGGAATTGGGAATGGGGAATTGGGAATTGGGAATTGGGAATTGGGGATGGGGAATTGGGGATTGGGGAATTGGGAATTGGCTATCTCTCCCAAGTTTTCAATCACTCATTCGATCTTTTTTGTCACCTATTGAGTTTAGATAAGCATTGAGTTTTGGTGGCAGTTCATCAATTATTGGTTGATTTTTTTTTACTTGTTCATCTGCTAACAACTGTCTGGCGTATGCCAATCTCAACCAACTGATTGTTTCATATAAAGAGCCTCTGGCAATTTTAATAAAACGCCGATTGTCTTGATGATTATACCTGCCACGTCCTTCTGCGATATTAGCACAAACACTATCGGCGGAGCGTACAATTTGCTGGCCCATAGTATCTTTCGTGAAATAATCCCATTGTTTGACGATAAACCAAACCTCATTTGCTAACTTTTCAGCCAACTTGTAAACATCCAAATCCTCAAAATCTGGTCTACTCATATCTACACCCCTCTATTCCCAATTCCCCATTTCCAATTCCCCATTCCCAATTCCCTAGAGTATCTTTTCTAAGCCGTAAACGAGCGATCGCAATTCAATTACTTTACGTATAGATAATACGACTCCGGGCATATAACAAGCGCGATCGCTCGTATCGTGGCGTAAAGTATAAACTTGACCCTCGCCGCCAAAAATTACTTCTTGGTGAGCAATTAAACCGGGTAAGCGGATGCTGTGAATCCGAATTCCTTCGTCGGCTAAAGAGCCTCTAGCTCCCACTAATTTTTCGGTTTCTTCTACCTGTGGGGGATTGAATGTTTTTCCCATTTCTGCTAGCATTTGGGCAGTTTGAATGGCAGTACCGCTGGGTGCATCGGCTTTTTGATTGTGATGGAGTTCGATAATTTCTACGTGTTCAAAATATTGAGATGCTGTGACGGCAGCTTGTTGTAGCAGAACCATGCCGATGGAAAAATTGGGTATAATTAGACAGCCAATGCTGGCTTTGTCGGCAAACTCAGCTAATTTTTGAATTTGCTCGGTACTCAAACCCGTAGTGCCGACGACGGGACGAATGCCGTAGGCTATAGCCGATCGCACATTTTCGTAAACTGACTTCGGGTGTGTAAAATCTACCATCACCCCTGGCTGTTTTTCCTGGGCTGCTAATACCAGCATTCCTTGCAAATCGTCGGTAATGGGAACTTCCAACGGCCCGCACCCTGCTAATTCTCCGGCATCGGCGTTGAGGACTTCAGGAGAGTGGTCTATGGCCCCGAATAGGGTGAGGTCTGGAGCGTTGGCGATCGCCTTAATTACTTCGCGGCCCATTTTGCCTGCGGCACCGTTAACAATCACCGGAATTGGAAGTTGATTCGCCATAATCTCAAAAAAAAATTCTGAAAGTCTATCGACTAAATTTTAACCCTACCAGGACTGACACACTCTTAAGGTTCGTATAAACTTTGTTAAATCAAGCAATTATTTGAGGCAAACTCGTTTTTGCCACAATTTCTGAAACCATTCTGTGAAAACAGACTGGGAGAAGCAAATTTGTATAGGTCAATTTTTGCCGATGGCAGAAGTTGCTGCCCGCCTCAAAGCTCTCTCTCTGAATTTATGAGGTTTAATTATGCCTTCGACCTTCTGCTTTCTGCGATTTACTGTCGGATGAGTTCCAAATTATCTCAAAATATTCGATCGCTGTTTTCTGTCCTAACTCCCATGGGTTTGAGTTGTCAAGGTGGGCGAGTATGGGTTTTGCCTGCTGTATTGGCGGGCGCAACAGTAACACTACTGAATCTGGGAGTGCGTCGGTTGGGAGGGTTCCAAAGCTGGGAATTAGGCAGTTTTGACTCCTTAGTGCGCTTGCAGCCATCGAAGGGTGCCGATCCGAGACTGCTGGTAGTGGGCATTTCTGAGGCGGATATTCAAGCCTTGGGCAGATTTCCGATTACCGATCGAACCCTTGCTCAAACCTTGACAAAATTGCAAAAATATCATCCAAAGGCGATCGGTTTGGATTTGTACCGTGATTTGCCGCAAGCACCGGGAAATCAGGAATTGTTGGCGCAATTGAAAACACCGAATGTGGTGGCGATCGACAAATTGAGCGATGGGGAAAGTCCGGGAGTATCTGCACCACGGGGGATACCACCAGAGCGAGTGGGCTTTAACGACTTTGTGCTCGATGCTGATGGTGTGGTGCGTCGCAATTTGATTTCTGTGTCGAAACCCGATCGAACGATCGCTTTCTCATTTTCTGTGCAACTAGCTTTGCTTTATCTCAAAGACAGGTTGCAACCAGAAGATAGCCCTGTTCATCCCAACCAAATCAACTGGGGTAAGGCACAATTCCAACCTTTAAAACCTAACAGTGGTGGCTATGCCAATATTGATACCAAAGGCTATCAAATTCTGCTCCAATATCATTCTGCTAACAACGTGGCACGACAGGTGAGTATCAGCCAGGTGTTGAAGGGAGAAATTGACCCCAGTTGGGTGAAAGACAAGATTGTGTTGATTGGGACGACAGCACCTAGTGCCAGAGATTTGTTTCTAACACCCTATAGCCCAGCGCTTCAGCAAAGTCCAAAAATGCCGGGGGTGCTGCTGCACGCTCAAATGCTGAGCCAATTGTTGAGTGCAGTGTTGGATGGGCGATCGCTTTTTTGGATGTGGCCATCTTGGGCAGAAATTTTGTGGAATGCTTCCTGGGCGGTGATCGGCGGGACTATAGCTTGGCGGATTCAGCACCCTCTGCGGGCTGGATTGTGTGGGGTTGGGGTATTGATAGCACTGTTGGGGATGAGTTTTGGCATTTTTACAGTGGGTGGGTGGGTGCCTCTGGTGTCGCCGACTTTGGGTTTGGTGATGACTGGTGTGGGTGTCAGTGCTTACAAAAAGCTTTACGATGCTTTTCACGATTCGCTGACAGGTTTGCCTAACCGGGATTTGTTTGTGGAGTGTCTGGGGCGGGCGATCGGCAATACTAGAGGTCGCCACAGCCATTTGTTTGCGGTGCTGTTTTTGGATTTAGACCGGTTCAAGGTGATTAATGATTCTTTGGGTCATTTGGCGGGGGATGAACTGCTGATGGGCGTTGTGCTGCGCTTGAGAGCTAGTCTTTGCCATGGGGAGACTGTGGCGCGGGTGGGGGGTGACGATTTTGCGATTTTGGTGAGAAATACCGATGTTGATAGTGCGGTGAATTTGGCCGATCGCATTCACCAAGCTTTAATTGTACCTTTTGAGTTGAGAGGACAAGAGGTATTTGTCACTGCTAGCATCGGCATTGCGGTGGGGGGCGAAACCGCAGCTACTGTCAGGGAACAGCCGGAACATTTGCTCAGGGATGCCCACACGGCGATGTATCGGGCGAAGGCTTTGGGGATGGGAAGGTATCAGTTGTTTAATGCTTCGATGCACGATTTGGCCCTGGAGAGGTTGCAGTTGGAGACGGATTTGCGGATGGCGCTCAAGCGTGGGGAGTTTTTGCTACACTACCAGCCGTTTGTGTGTTTGGCAACTGGGAGGATTATTGGGTTTGAGGCTTTGGTGCGTTGGCAGCATCCGGTGCGGGGTTTGGTGTCGCCGGTGAAGTTTATTCCGGTGGCTGAGGAGACGGGGGCGATTGTACCGCTTGGTGAGTGGGTGTTGGAGGAGGCTTGTCGTCAGTTGCGTCTGTGGGAGGGGATGTTTGATTTCGATCGACCTTTGATGATGAGTGTAAATTTGTCTGGGAAGCAGTTTGCGCAGCCGGATTTGGTGGCGCGAATTAAGGAGATTTTGGGAACCACGGGTTTGAGTGCCCAGAGTTTGAAGTTGGAGATTACTGAGAGTGTGGTGATGGATGATGTGGAGTCGGCGATCGCGGTTTTAAAGCATATGAAAGCCCTGAATGTCAAGTTAGGAATTGATGATTTTGGTACTGGTTATTCTTCTTTGAGTTATTTGAGTCGGTTTCCGACGGATACTTTGAAGGTTGATAAGTCGTTTGTGGGGCTGATGGAGATAGAAAGCGAGGGGGAGAATGTGGCGATCGTGCGGACAATTGTTACCCTCGCCCATGCTTTGGGTATGGATGTGATTGCTGAGGGTGTGGAGACGGCGGCACAATTGGCTAGGTTAAGGGCGATCGGCTGCGAGTACGGGCAAGGTTACTTTTTTGCTAAGCCTTTACCGAGTGAGGCGGCCACTGCTTTGATGGCTTCTCGGCCACAGTGGTAGTTATTGGTAATTGGTAATTGGTAATTGGTAATTGGTAATTGGTAATTGGTAATTGGTAATTGGTAATTGGCGTCGCCAGCCAGCGAAGTCGAAGGGTTATATCGTTTCCGGCTGCATCGGAATGATTTAACCGCAGAGAACACAGAGGACACAGAGGGAGAGAATAGAGATCTGAATCATTCAGATGCTACCGGATTTGATATTATTTGTTATTTGTTATTTGTTGTTGGTTGTTGGTTATTTGTTGTTAGCTTTCTACTGACTCACCTTTGTCCACCACTTCTCCTTTTTTAAATTTTTCTGCCTATTAGATAATAAGTAGTCATATCTCCCTTACCTTTGACATTGATTGTACCGCGTGTTTTCAATAAATACTTATGGCACAACAATTGATAAGTGGAATCACTCACTTGAATTTTACCAGGCCATCCTTGGGATTCCATGCGGCTTGCTGTGTTGACAGCATCTCCCCATAAGTCGTAGATAAATTTTTTTGTGCCGATGACACCGGCGACTACTGGGCCTGTATTAATACCAATCCGAATCTGGAGTGGTTGGCCGCTTTCGTCGCTAAATTTCATAATTTCTTGCTGCATTTCTAGGGCCATTTCTGCAATAGATTCGGCGTGATTTGCACAGGAGACTGGTAAACCGCCAGCTACCATATAATTATCACCGATTGTTTTGATTTTTTCCAGTCCGTATTGCTCGCTCAAATGGTCAAAGGCTGAAAATATTTTGTTCAGTAATTCTACTAATTCTTGAGGAGATGTGCGGGATGATATTTCAGTAAATCCCACAATATCCGCAAACAAAATTGTGACTTCGGCAAATCCGTCAGCTATGTTGATTTGACCTGTTTTTAGGCGATCGGCAATAGTTTTTGGTAAGATATTTAATAATAAACGTTCGGAGTTTTCTTGTTCCGCACGCAATATTTCTTCCGCTGCTTGCCGCTGGGCAATTTCTTTATAGACTCGGCAAAACATTTGATTGAAAGCCACCATTACTTCTCCTAATTCATCATCGCGCTTGACTGAAAAAGAATAGAAATCTGGTTGTATGCGATTTTGGCTTAAAGCCTCTCCCGCAGCTATCAAGTCATCCCGCAGTCTCAAGATAGGTGCAATTACTGTTCCTCCTAAAAATAGCATGGTCACAGTAGTAACAAAAGCTGTTATAATCAAAACTAAAATTGAGATGCGCCAGATAAATGCGTATAATTCTGGTTGAACAGATGAAGCATCGTGGCGCACAATTAAAGTATAATTTCCTCCCAGATATTCATTAGTCCAAGCAACATCATAGCGTTTCCAATCTAGAGAGTGCTTGCGTAAAATTCGCTCATTTTTTGTTTGTTCTAATTTAATTTCTGGTGGTTCGCCAAATGTATATATTAGCTGACCATTGGTCATGTAAATAGATAATCCTAAGATGATTTTTGATTGTTTGATAGCAGTTTTTACTTGGTTTTCCAAAAACAGGCGATCGGAGATATCTTGTTTGAGCAAAAATACTAGGGAATCAATCGTAGCGCGAGACACCTGTTCTAATTGCATTAATAGTTCATCTTCCCGCCGAAAATAAGAGGGAACTAAAATAATTGCTTCTATTACTAAAATGCTCGCAAATACCCACAGGGCTATTTGCCGAGATAAGCGAGATTTGAAAAAACCTAAAAATGACAACATCCTGAATGACATAAAATTACTGTTTGGCAAATGGCTAATTATGAGAAGGAAAAAATCAGCAGTCAGTATTTATGAGAATGCCCCCTGACTTATCATATACAATTTAAACTGACTGTGAACTAACTAATCTACCCGCCAGCAGATAGGTATTCATATCACCCTTTCCTTTAACATGGATAATTCCTCTGTCTTCAAACAGATATTTATTTCGCAAAATATCGTAGGTAGATTTGGTGACTTGAATAGTGCCAGGAAGTCCGTGGGATTCCATGCGTGCTGCTGTATTGACGGCATCGCCCCACAGGTCATAAATGAATTTTTTAGTGCCAATAACTCCGGCGATTGCTGGGCCTGTATTGATGCCGATGCGAAGGTTAATTGCCGCCTGATATTTCGCGTTAAATTTAACTAATTCCTGCTGCATATCTAAAGCCATTTCGGCAATTTTTTCGGCATGGTTGGTACTGGGATTTGGCAAGCCTCCAACTACCATATAAGCGTCGCCAATGGTCTTAATTTTTTCCAAGCCGTATTTTTCTGTCAGACTATCGAAGCCTGAAAATATTTCATTCAGAAAAATGAGCAATTCTTCCGCAGATATCTGAGATGAAAGTACGGTAAAGCCGACGATATCAGCAAATAAAATCGTGACTTCGGCAAAGGCATCAGCAATCGTGTTTTGACCGTCTTTTAGCTTATTTGCAATGGATTCTGGTAAAATGTTGAGCAACAGGCGATCGCTCTTTTCTTGTTCTTTTACCAATTCTATATTTGTCTCTTGCAATTGGGCTGTTCGTTCCCGGACACGCTGCTCTAATTGTTTAGCGTTTTGGCGCAATCTACTGATAGCTAAACTTAAGCCTGATATCCCTAATACTGAAAGTCCGACTAACAGGAAAAACAAGTTTTTGAGTCCACTGTGAGTCTTTTGAGTGATGGTATTGAGAGGTTGAGTTATTTCTAATATACCCCGCACATCTCCTACTTTCCAGTCTTTTTTGGGACTGTAGGAGTTGGTGTTGTGACAATTAACGCAGCTAGGAGTTAAAATGTCTGCTTCTGCATATCGAAATGCTGGTTTACCGAGATAATCTTCTCTTCTAAAAAATTTGGCTGTGGGATTTTTCGTCAAATAGCTGAGGGCTTCTCGTTCAAAATTGTCTTTAGCCCCACCTTCTTTTTCCCGCCAAGGAAATGGGTAGTTGCTGTACAGACGAACTGACAATTCTGGATTTTTGTTGGTGATATGTTGACCGAGTTCTATCAAAAATGTTGCTGGTACAGGAACTGTTACTTTGGTTTTTGTGGGATTGTAGTCGTGGGTGAAGCTAATCGCATTAGCGGTGGTTAGGGGTTTGATAGCATCGGAACTGTAAAGGGTGCGGGCTTCTTTAATGGCTTGGGCATAGAGGGTGGCATTTTGGAGTGCTTGGGATGTAATTAGGGTGGATGAAAGCTCCGACATATTGGTCATCGCTATGGCTACACCTACACAGAATAGGATTGTTACTGCTAGGATAACTCGTTTGTAAACTAATTTGCCGATCGCCGCCAGACTGCCAGAAATTAAGTGTTGCATGGTATCCTCAAGTGTGAGGTTTGATGGTTATTTTGATTTACTACCAACATAACACTGCTTTTTTAGGGGATTTTTAGGGCATCAGATTTAAAGAAAGACAGTAGAGTGTCAGAGGTTGTTTATGATTGTTTACTGCAATGGCTTGAGTTATCCGTAAAAGTACGCATAACTTAATAACGCTAGTTGTAGTTATTTATGTATGTCGGTTAAGATAACAATTGTAGTCTATGGTTAGCGATCGTGAATTCTGATTCTACTGCCTCACCTGTAAACAAGGAGATATTGCCGGGAGAAGTTTTTATCAATACTGCGGATTTTGATATCGGCATTCGGCGAATTTTGCCTAAATATGATGAAATGCTGGATGTATTAGCAGGTTGTATATTGAATGCAAACCACCGGATTTTAGAATTGGGTTGCGGTACCGGAGAACTTAGTTTAAAAGTTCTGCAACGCTATCCATCTGCGGAAATAGTGGCTTTGGATTATTCACCACGAATGCTTGATTTGGCTCGTGCCAAAATAGAGTTGGCAGGATATGGAGCTAGGTGGACTGGAGTCGAGTTGGATTTTGGAGAATGGGCGACTAATCCCAATTTTTCGGGTTTGCGTGATAAATTTGATGCTTGTATTTCATCTCTGGCAATTCATCATCTGGATGATGAAATGAAGTTGAAATTGTTTGAACGTATTTATGAAAATTTGAATCCTAATGGCTGTTTTTGGAATGCCGATCCGATGTTAGCAGAATCGGCGATCGTGCAAAAGATTTATCAAGTGGCGCGGGAAGAGTGGGCTGCAAGTCAGGGGGAAAAGTTGGCAGAAATTCGCGGGAATGTGGGGACGAGTGTATCTTATGGGTATTCTCATCCCGATCGCCTAGCGACACTCTATACACATTTGGCCATGCTAGCCCAAGCGGGATTTGAGGCGATCGCAGTCCCTTGGAAATATTACGGTATGGCCGTATTTGGGGGTTTTGTCAAGGCTAATCCAGGCGGTTAAAAACCGCGTTTACACAAACTTTTGTCCCGATGGTGGGCGCACTAACAGAGTAGGAGGAAATTTAGGGAACAGGTGCGGTAATGTCAGTGGGTGTGGCGTCTGGTGAAGGTACTGCTGGTTTTTCCAGCAGTAGGCGCTGTTTATTCCGAAATTCCGCGGCTGCATCGTTTAAATTTTGTCGCTGTTCGCTACTAAATTCTTCCATGCTGCGGCCGTTTCCCAATCGGGATCGGTGAATTAAATCCAATACTCGGCTGCCGCCATTGCCGCCGGAAAAAGGGTCGGGATTGTCGTTAGTTTGAAAGTCTTGCAGTGGCTGACCATTGGTTAAGCTACTAGCTTGAGCGAAGGTTGGTTGAGGTAGGAAAAGAGTGGAAAAGGCGATCGCGCTTAATGCCAACCGCATCATCAAATTGCCAGATTTAGAAGTTTTGGTGTTCATAATTAGAAGGAAGAAGGAAGAAGGAAGAAGGAAGAAGGAAGAAGGAAGAAGGAAGAAGGAAGAAGGAAGAAGGAAGAAGGAAGAAGAACCCCCCCCCTGCCCCCCCCAAGGGGGGAAAAGAAGGAAGAAGGAAGAAGAACCCCCCAAGGTGGTTTTTCTTGGTAGGGGTTGTGCCAAGAGTGCCGGCCCTCCGAGGACTTCAGCGACATCCCAAAGAATCGCGAGTATCAATGCCCGTTTGTGAATTACTCCCACTAGCTATTTTGCACAATTCTTTGATTTGTGCGCCGTCCATAATGGCATCAGTAAAATCAGCCCCCGTGATGTCAACTCCCTCAAAGGTAGAACGCAGCAAAATAGTTTCTGCTAAAATGGCGTCACTGAGATCTGCATTAGTAAATTTAACTTGATCGATCATTGCATTAGTTAAATTTGCTCCATGCAAATTCGCCTGAGTCATCACCGAAGCACTCATAATTGCTCCCCGCAAATCGGCCTTAGAAAAATTAGTCAAGTCCATGTTAGCATTAGAAAATTCCGCAGCCCGCAAGACTTGACCGGAAAAATCGCGTCTTGTCAGTTCGGCGTTGCTAAAGGACAGGGGTGGGGCATAATATTTAGATTGGCCCCAAGCCGGCAGGGGGAAGATTAAGATACAGAGTGTCAATAGGAAGGTAGCTAGTAGCCGGAGTCTCATAAGTTGGGTGTTATGGCAAGGTGGATATTTGGTAGTGTATTCCGAACTTTGGGCGATCGACTCAAGAGTTAAAATCTCAATTAATAGTGATGGAGATGAAAAAAACGATATGCTAAGTTTTTTATTAACTTGGGTAGTAGCAGCAGTTTCGCTGGTGGTTAGAGTCGATAGGGGCATCTCTACCCCTACCTCTCATTCAGAACGGAACGTGAAACTTTCGCTTCATTCCGCTCCTTGATATCTCCATCCTTTGTTAAGGGTTCAATTCAAAACGGGTTATCACCATAGCTCTTTTGGAGGGAGCCGTCATTTTCCGTTTTTGTGTCGTGACAATGTTTGTGCAGAAGTTGGAGGTTTTTGTACTCATCCTTACCGCCTAAAGAGCGGGGTTGGATATGGTCAACTTCTACGATGTCTGTAGGTGTGAAGTACAGACCACAGTGGGTACATTTACCTTTTTGTGTCTTAAGCAGTGTTGCCACTTTTGTTGGTGTTTCAGGGTATTCTCCGCGTCTTTTACTCCAATAAATCCAGTCCCCATCATAGGGTGTTGAGTTGCCCTTTACTTTGACGTGCCTTATAATAGGCGTTGCTAAGTGTTGAGTTAGCTCTAAACCTTCTTCTGTGCTGAAACACCAATTTCTGTCGCCTACTGTTCGCCAGTATTTGTCTTTGTTGATGCTACCTTTTCCCCGTCTTTTAGCCCATGCTCTTAACTTGTCGTAAATAAGGTCGTCTAACCTTGAGAAGGTTTCCTTACTTACTACTGTTGAGTAATAGTTTGACCATCCCCTAATTATTGGATTCAGCCTTTTGATTAAGGCGTATTGTGGGGAATGGTTATGAGTGTCTATTACTTTTTCAATTTTAACCAGATGGGCTTTGACTTTGGGCTTGGACGGAGTGATTAATGTTTTAAAACCAAGTGGAGTTCCATTTGTACTATTAGCACTTCGGTAGTTACCTACCTTATGTTGTTGTACGTGGAATCCTAGAAACTCAAACCCAACATTTCCATTGTATTCGTTGAGGGTGTGGGTTAATTTTGTTTTATTTGGCTTCAATTCTAAGCCAAAATCACTTAACCATTCTGCAATTATCTTCTGACAGGCTAGTATTACTTCAATGTCTTTGTGAATAATCACAAAATCATCGGCGTACCGGATTAAACTAATTTCGCTCCGTCGGTTAATAGAATTTCCAACGAATTGTTTAACCCGTTCTTCCATTCCGTGTAAGGCTATGTTAGCCAGAAGTGGGGAAATGACCCCACCTTGTGGTGTGCCTTCTTTAGTTGGGAAGATTTCACCTTGGTCTAATACCCCGCTTTTAAGCCAGGACTTAATTTGTCTTCGGAGTCCTGGATAGGTATTGATTTTG
>NZ_JBGJZU010000032.1:5067-61211 GCF_041354475.1 Microcoleus sp. | reverse complement strand
GGTAAGGGGGGGGGACTTGAGTTGATTGGCGATTGGTAAGGGGGGGGACTTGAGTTGATTGGGTATTGGTAAGGGGGGGGACTTGAGGGGAGACAACTGTTGCGAGATTTTCTGGGGAAATTCGCAGGTGGATGGTTCTGCCGTGTAGGGGATCGAAGTTGTGGTGGCTGGGATGGATTATATATCGTTTGGGTTGCGTTTTATCTAACCAGTTTCGCAGTTCTTTACTTGTGGGTAAGTCTCCGATTTGAATGGCTATTTCTGGGGTTAATTTATCTGCTATTTCGCCGTTTCGCAGGATTAAATCATAGGTGGAAATGAGATGGGGGTTGAGTTGAGCGTAGTTTCTGAGTGGGGATAGTCCTTCTGCTAAAACAGGCCAGTTTAAGGATTGGGAAATTTGAGCGATCGCCCTACAATACTGTTCGGGAAATTGAGGCTGTGCAACGCCCGCAATAATTATCCCTCTGCTGCACTTTTGCCATTGTTCTATGGCACTTCCTACTCCCCCCCTTAACAAGGGGTGGCTGGGTTCTATGCCACTTCCTACTCCCCCTTTTAACAAGGGGTGGCTGGGTTCTATGCCACTTCCTCTTCCTACTCCCCCCCTTAGCAAGGGGGGGTTGGGGGGGGTAGAAATTTCTCCTGCAACAATCGGTTCTAATCCTGCAAAGAAATCCTCCATATCAAATTGTGTTTCTAAAGCTTCTACAGCTATATCTGAAACGGGTACAAGGGGGTCACGAAAGGGGATGTTGAGGTGAACGGGGCCTGGAGTGGGAAATTGTGTCCGCTCCCAAGCATAGGCGATCGTCTGTCGCAAATAGCCTAACATTCCTAGGGACGTGGCAGGCATGGCTAATTCCGCTTGCCAGTTGGGATAGTTGCCGTAGATTTTCACTTGGTCGATCGCCTGTCCAGCATGGCAATCCCGCAGTTCTGGAGGTCGATCTGCTGTGAATATTAGCAGTGGAATTCGACTTTCTCTGGCTTCTATGATAGCAGGATAAAAGTTGGCGGCGGCGGTTCCAGATGTGCAAATGAGTGCGACGGGTAAACCAGATTTTTTGGCAATTCCTAATGCAAAAAAGCTGGCTGAACGTTCGTCGAGTACGGGAATACTTTCTATATTGTGATTTTGGGCAAAGGCGATTGTTAATGGTGCCGATCGCGAACCTGGACAAATAACAGCCGTAGTTAATCCCAGGCGCTGTAATGTTTCTGCTAATATTGAAGACCAGAGAGTGTTTGTATTGCGAAAATCTATGGGCATTGCTAAATCTGAGTAGCTCAACTCTGTATTGTGCTAAGATATTATACCCAAATAATTATCAAAATACATTTTTACTTACTCTAACTAAATAAACAATTAACTAAACCAAGGCGTTTAAAAGTGGTTGTAATTTGAGCTGAATTTCTGCTAGTTCCTTTTCCGGTTCCGAACCGGCCACAATACCGGCACCAGCGTAGAGTATAGCCCGATCGCCATCGATTAATGCCGATCGAATGCCGACGGCGAATTCCCCATTACCACGGGCATCTATCCAGCCGATGGGTGCTGCGTACAAAGAGCGATCGCAGGTTTCGCAGCGACGAATTTGTTCTAGGGCTATATCTCTCGGTACGCCCGCTACCGCTGGGGTTGGATGCAGTTGGGCTAAAATATTTAATAAATGAATATCAGGCGGAATTTGAGCCGCGATCGGTGTCCACAAATGCTGAATGTTTGATAGCTGTAGCAGTCTTGGTACTGGGGAATAATTGGGAGTTATGCCAAGTTGCGACAGGCGATCGACTATAAAATCAATCACAACTCGATGTTCTCTAATATCTTTTTCACTGTGCAATAAACCTTTGGCTAAATTCCCATCTTCTGCCTCTGTTTTCCCCCTGGGCGCTGAACCAGCTAAAGCATCTGTTGATAACTGATTATTGTGAATGCTAATTAAGCGTTCTGGACTGGCTCCAATAAAATTTTGACCTTGACCGTTACTGGTTAAAAATACATAGCAGCCAGGATAACTGAGCCGTAAATTGTTTAAGGAATCGATCGCACTAAAACTGGTTTCAGAAATCACATTGATGGCTTGGGATAAAACAATTTTACTAAAATATTTAGACTCGATCAATTCTAACGCAGATTTAACTGATGTTTTAAATTGATTGGCATCATTCACTGGTATTTGTTTGAAAGCTATCGAATTATGGATATAATTAGTTAATTTACGGTAGGGCAGAGATGCAATTTTTTCAAAAGTTTGCCAAATGTTTTCCGCTATTTTTTTTACATTTATCTCTTTTTCTACCAGGGCATTGGCGACGATAATACAGCTATCTTGTTGTCGAGAAATCTGCCATTTTGGTAAAAATATGGTAGCGGGTGGAAAGTAAGAACTAGAGGCAAGGTTCTCATCAAAAAAAGCAAAACTGCAAAAAAAGTGAGGCCCGCTTAAGGGCAAGCGTTCCGTACCAATCGTAATTGTACTGGCAAGTGTTGAACGAATAAAGTTTTGCGCCGCAGCAAATCGATCGCTTCCTGCTACTGTGAGATGGATTGCCGAATCAAGGGCGGCAATCGCAAAACTTTTGTCGGGAATGGGGTCTCTTTTTTCAAAGTAAAATTGCCGCTGACAAGGTTCGGAAATCTCTTGCAGTACAGCTAGCGGATCGAGAGGGTAAATCTCCTGAGAAATACTAACTATTTTGGTTTGATATTTGTCAGTTAAAGACTGCTGACAATCTAACAGCAACTGATGCAGTTGATTGCGGTCTTGCAAAAGATTAGCGCGGTGCGGTATTACTGTCATGAAATCGAGAATAGCAGATTTGTCAGCAAGAGTGCGGGTTTGTCCCGCCATAACCCCTATTTCGATCTAAGCACGGGAGGGCGATCGCCAAACATGACCTTTCTAGTTTCCCTCCCGGTTTCGACTCCCTAGGGCAAAAAAACAGACTCTGGGGCGATCTATCGAAACATTTAGACACAAAACTTTATAGATCGATCGCCTAACAGTCGGCAAAAGTCGATCGCCCCACAGAGGTTTACAGACGGGATACTTCCACTGTTTGAGTACCTCCACAGCCTCTGAATCGATGCCTGCACGCACTCAACCTGATACAGATTACACCTACTTAACCAATAAAATTGTAAAATTACTAAGCTGCTATCAATTGAATCAAGTTTGTATAATGACAACAAAGTTAATTGAACGTCCCAATAGTAAACTGTGGCTAGCCGCAATCAAGCCACCCATGTACAGCGTAGCCGTGATTCCTATTTCGGTAGGAACAGCCATTGCTTTTGCGGAAACTAAAACGATTAATTCGTCAATCTTTTCGACTTTTTTAATATCAGCCATCTTAATTATAGCATGGCTGAATCTCACCAATGATGTGTTTGACTCAGAAACCGGCATCGATAAAAACAAAGCACATTCCTTGGTTAATTTAACCGGAAATAAAGCTTTAATTTTCTGGTTGGCTAATCTGTTTTTAGCTTTGGGAGTGTCGGGAATATGTGCCATAAGCTGGTGGCAACAGGACTTAACAGTCATTGAGCTGGTAGTTGTGTGTTGCGCTCTGGGCTACACTTATCAAGGGCCTCCTTTTCGTTTGGGCTATCAGGGTTTAGGAGAATTTATCTGCTTTTTTACCTTCGGTCCCCTAGCTTTAGCTGCTGCTTATTACAGTCAAACTCAAAGTTGGTCAGCTACTAATTTTGGCGCTTCAGTAATCGTGGGAATTACTACGAGTATTATCTTATTTTGTTCTCACTTTCATCAAGTTGCGGATGATTTGGCGGCAGGCAAAAAATCCCCGATTGTTCGACTCGGTACAGAAAAAAGTGCCCTGTTGTTGCAGTGGTTTTGCGGTAGCATTTATGCTTTGACTGTGCTGTTTGTGCTGTTGCAAATTTTTCCAATTTGGACGCTGTTGATTTTTGGGAGTTTGTCATTGGCGATCGACCTTTGCCGCCATGTCACAGACAATCACGATCGGCCAGCACAAGTCAGCAACTGCAAGTTTATTGCTGTCACCCTGCATTTTGTCAGCGGTTTACTGCTGGCGTTGGGGTTTGTTTTGTAAATCGGGCGATCGCCAATTGAAGTAAAATAGAAATATGTTTCGTAGTCAAGGTTTTAGTCATTTTTGCCAAATTTTAGTCAATCATGACTAAAGTCCTGACTACCAACAGAATTACTTCTATTAATCACAAATGAAACACCTTAAAAAATATAATATTCACTATTATTTAACGGGAAAATCCACACAGCCAATAATTTTATTACTCCACGGATTTACTGGTGATTTGCAAGATTTTACCCCCATCATTGCCTTACTTTCTCCAAGTTATTACTGTCTAGCAGTTGACCTTCCAGGTCACGGAAAAACCAGCATCAGGGGCGAAGAAACTTGCTATAATATGTCAAATACAGCCCTAGCATTGATACACCTATTAGATGATTTACAAATACACAAATGTTTGTTATTAGGCTATTCAATGGGCGGGCGATTGGCGCTTTATATGACCTTACATTTTCCTGACAGATTCGAGAAAGTAGTGCTGGAGTCAGCTTCGCCGGGATTGAAGACCCAAAAAGAGCGATCGCACCGCCTAGAATCCGATTTGCAGATAGCACAAAAACTGGAAAATAGCAACCTTCAAGAATTTTTATACTACTGGTACGATCGCCCTTTGTTCCAATCATTAAAAAAATCTCCTAATTTCGAGCGACTCATCGAAACCCGTTTAGCAAATAACCCCATAGAATTAGCCAAATCCCTCCGCAACATGGGAACCGGCAAGCAGCCCTCTCTCTGGGAAAAACTAGCACAAAATCAAATTCCTCTCCTCTTGCTCGCGGGAGAATACGATGATAAATTTCAAAGGATTAATGCAGAAATTGCCAGTTTATGTCCCGCAGCCCATAACAAAATTGTATCCAAAGCTGGTCACAACATCCATTTTGAAAATATCGATGAATTTGTCGGCGCTGTGAGACAATTTTATGATTGACAAAACTTACGCTAAACCTCTGTGTAATTCTGAGTGACGCGCGCAATCTCAGTGCTAATTATTCCCTATTCAGTAAATGCTATATAAATTTCAATTTCAGACTTATCATCGAAAATTTAAGCGTCCATTACAAACAAGTCACGGTGTTTGGGATATGCGAGCGGGAATTATCCTGAAACTTACGGACGAAAAAGGTCAAATTGGTTGGGGAGAAATTGCCCCTTTGAGCTGGTTTGGTTCCGAAACTTTTGACCAAGCTTTAGATTTTTGCACATCGTTACCAACTAATATTTCAAAAGAAACTATTTTCGCTATTTCCAGTGAATTGCCTGCTTGTCAATTTGGCTTTGAGTCAGCACTATCTAACTCGTGTTCAGGCTCTGCCTCCATTCTACACGAGGCAGAAAATAGTCGGTACAGTGGTTTATTGCCCGCGGGAAAAACAGCTTTATCAGCTTTACAAACGCTTTGGCAACAGGGATTTAGGACGTTTAAATGGAAAATTGGTGTTGCTGCGATGGACGAAGAATTACAGGTTTTTCAGCAGCTAATCGAGGCAATGGATGATTTGGGCGATCGCGATCGAGTATTTTTACGATTAGATGCCAACGGTGGACTCAATTACTCCCAAGCTGAAACCTGGCTAAACACTGGCGACAATCTGTTAAAAAATCCAGACTTATCCGTAACAATTGAATTTTTAGAACAGCCATTACCTGTATCACAATTTGATAAAATGCTAGCATTGAGTGCTGTTTACAAAACTCCGATCGCCCTAGACGAATCAGTCGCCAATCTCGATCGCATCCAAGAATGCTACGAGGGAGGCTGGAGGGGAATTTTCGTCATCAAGCCAGCCATCCTCGGTTCGCCATCCCAACTGCGGAAATTTTGTGAAATCCACCCTATAGACGCTGTTTTTTCATCCGTATTTGAAACCGAGATAGGCAGACAAGCAGCATTGAATTTAGCTCTAGAATTGTTTCCCAATTCTAGAGCATTAGGCTTCGGCACTGATCACTGGTTCGACGACAAATATCATTCAATCTTAGATTTTTAATTTGACATTACTACTGAAAAATCAGAAAATTAGTGAAAGCATCTATGGCAACAAATGTAACAGTAAATATTCTAAATATCGCATCCAGATTGCCTGAGAATTGGCTGATTGGTGGTGAGAGTCGCCAAATTGGTCAAATAGTCGATCGCCTATTTCACGAACTAACCCACAATCAAGCACAGCCCACACCGAAAATAATTTTCCTAGCCGAATCAGAACCAGTACAATTTATTGCCAGTTTCATAGCTGCTTGTGCCACCAAATCCCACATTTTTCTGTGCAATCCCAACTGGGGAAAATCAGAATGGCAACAAGTTTTTGATTTAGTCAAACCAGACATAATTATTGGGGAAAATGCACCGAAAAACCTCACTGAAAAGGGATTCGTCACATCTCCCCTCGAAAAACAGAAAAACCATTACCAACTACCAATTACCAACTACCAATTACCATTAATTATGATTCCCACCGGCGGTTCATCGGGAAAAATCCGTTTTGCCATCCACACTTGGGAAACACTAACCGCATCAGTTCAAGGTTTCCAACAATATTTTCAAGTCGATAGAATTAACTCATTCTGCGTTTTACCTTTATATCACGTCAGCGGTTTAATGCAATTCATGCGTTGCTTTAGTACGGGAGGAAAACTAGCCATCCAGGTATTTAAAGGACTAGAATCAGGCGACAAATGCGATATCAAACCCGAAGAATTTTTCATTTCCCTAGTTCCAACTCAACTGCAACGCCTCCTGCAAAACCCAGATACAACTAATTGGCTTCGACGATTTCCTACCGTACTTTTGGGCGGTGCTCCCGCTTGGCCAGAACTTTTGGCAGCCGCTAGAAAATATGAAATTAAATTAGCCCTAACCTATGGCATGACAGAAACAGCTTCGCAAATTGCCACACTCAAACCAGAAGATTTCCTAGCGGGTAATAACAGTTCTGGTCATATTTTGCCCCACGCTCAAATAACAGTTCGTAGTGTTAAAGGCGAGATTTTGGGTGACAATCAAGTCGGAAATATTACAGTAAATGCTAAGTCTTTAGCCTTGGGTTATTATCCTACTACCTGGGGCGGTAGCGACTATTTTTCAGTAGATGATTTGGGATTTTTTGATAATAATAAATACTTAAACATTGTGGGACGCAACAGTGATAAAATTATTACAGGCGGAGAAAACGTATTTCCTGCCGAAGTAGAAGCCGCCATTAGGACGACTAATTTAGTTGCCGACGTGGCAGTCATTGGTGTGCTAGACAAACATTGGGGTCAAGTAGTAACGGCGATTTACGTTCCCACAAATACCACAGTTACTGTCACAGCTTTGCAAAGTGCAATAGAAGGTAAATTGAGCAAGTTTAAGCGCCCTAAATATTGGGTTTTGGCGGCACAATTACCGCGAAATCCCCAAGGGAAAATCAATCGCGAATTATTACAAGAAATGGCGATTGTGTCATATAAAATCCGTTAGCATCGGAATTATTAAACTCTCTCTTATCTTCCTCTTTCCCCCCTTGGGGGGGGCAGGGGGGGGTCGTCCTTTGCGCCTTCGCGGTTAAATCATTCCGCTACAACCGGAATTGATATCATCTCCTGTTAGTCGGTAATAAAAAATGGTTTGTAGTGACGATTAAAGTCCTCAAAATTTGAACGCGACTAAAGTCATGACTACAAACCTATTGAATTCCCAATTACTACAAACTTAATAGCTGTCGCTTCCTTTCCAATTCTTGATTTTGAGCATCCACAAACTTCAACATTCGGTAAAGCACCTCTATTTGTGGCAACTTAATTCCTCTTTGCTCCGCTAATCGTATGGGATTCCCAAAAATCGATTCAACTTCGAGGGGGCGCAATTCATCGTAATCGATTTTCATGCTGGTGCGGTAAGGTTTCATTTTGTGAGTGTAGTCGAGCATATGTGGAATAAAATTATCGGGAATAATGCGATCGTAACTTTTCGCCCCCGCTACTACTTCCCTCATGATTTCTTCAATTAAAATCAGAGTATCGGGATTAGCCATCAGTTCGTCTGTTCTGGCATTCAATACTACAGACAGTCCATTATAAGGAATATTCCAAACCAGTTTTTTCCACCTCGACAAAAGTAAATCTTCGCTCACTTTAATCGGAACTTTGGCGTGTTTAAAATCGTTCGCTATCAGATTCAATCTATTAGTTATTTTTGGGGGATTATAGTCTTCGGAATATTCCCCCAGGGTGATAGTCCCGTAATCGAGATGGCAGATGTGACCGGGCCCAATTTTATAAGAACACAAAAAACACAGCCCGCCAATCACTCGTTCTGCACCGACTATTTTAGCTACTTCGGGTTCGATATCCAGTCCATTTTGCAATACTAAAACCACGCCATTATCTTTTAATAAACCAGGTAAAATCTTGGGCAAGAAGTGATTTTGAGTGGTTTTTAGGGCTACAATTACGACATCGCATTTAGGCATTTTGTGCGCGTCGTGGTAGGCGCGGACTTGGGAGAGGGTGAAATCACCTTCGGGAGACTCGACAATCAAACCGTGTTTTTTGACGCGCTCGTAATCGCTGCGTAGCAAAAAATTAACTTCAAAACCGGCTTTTTGCAATTTAGCACCATAGAATCCGCCTAAAGCTCCGGTGCCGACGATGGCATAATTGCGATTGCGATTTGGCATATTAATCATCAAGAAATAAACAGTAGAAGCAATCTAAACTCTAAAATTGGCTGAGCCACTGCATCAATTGTTCCGATAGCTGTGTTCTAGTTCGGTTAACTGAATCAATGCAGACGTGCTTAGTAACAGCCTTAGCTGCGGATTTCCCTGTAATTTCTCCCAAAAAAACTTGATAAGCAATTTCAAATTCATCGCCTGCAAGCTGTTTTGGTGTCAATTGAATAGTTAGGCGATCGCCCGCAAACATCGGGCGGTAAAAATCTACATTAGCATGAATTATCGGAATGGCTAGCTGGGCATTGCTAAAAAATGCTTTGAGATTGATTCCCGATGCGGCCAGAGATGCCTCGTAAGCTTCATGGCACATCGCCAAGACGTTAGTAAAGTATACAACTCCAGCAGCATCGGTATCCTGAAAGCGGACAGTGCGGGTGTAAGTAAAAGACATTTGCAGTAGGTTTGAGTTTTGAGGTTTGAGTTTTGAGTTAAAAATCTGGTATTTATTTAATTCAAAACTCATTAATTTTGTCCTGAGATTGATTTTTTAACCTTTGTTTTTAATCAACATCACGTCGATAATTTTGAGGGCAATTTCTTCGGAAATTTCCAAGGCAATGTACAGATCGTTCAAAAGCTGTTCTTCTTCTTCGGAAACTTCACCATCTGCTAAAGCAATATCAGTTGTCACCGCAAAAACAGTTTCTTTGAGTTCGTCGGGAAGTGTGGCTAAAGCCGCATTAAATAATACCTGAACTCCTTGTCTTTGCAGCAGCATCAGTAGTCGATCGAGCATTTTTTTCATGACATCATTCGGATAGCTTCTAAACAGTTGCATCCGAGATAAAGTGATGCTTAAGACTTGACTTTCGTTGTCATTAATGTAACCATCGGCTGCTACGGCAATTAGGGCGATCGCTGCAAATGCTTCGGCCGGCCCCAAAGTGACTTCACTATGTTGGCGAGTCTGCGCTATTTTATCAAATAAACCCATGGTAATTTCCTCATTCTTTAATGTTTGAATTGTACTACTTTTGTGAAAGAGCTAACTCTGCCTTCAGAAAATCTACAAACTGTCGCGCTGTTCGGCCCGATCGCCCATTACGGCGAGTTGCCCACTCTTTAGCCCGGTGTTCCAAATCTTCAGGTGCTAGTTGGATACCAGCCAGGAGTGCCAGATGTCGGACAATGGTTAAATAAGTGTTTTGATCGGCCGGTTCAAAAGTTAAAGTCAAGCCAAAGCGATCGCTAAATGAAAGTTTTTCCTGCACCGTATCCCAAGCATGAATTTCATCACCATCGCGGGGGCGGGGCCTATCGTCAAAAAACTCTCGAATTAAATGCCGCCTATTAGATGTGGCGTAAACAACTACATTTTGAGCTTTGGCGGTGACATTCCCCTCTAAAACCACTTTCAAGGCTTTAAAAGCATCATCATCTTCCTCAAAGGAAAGGTCATCTACAAAAATAATAAACTTTTGAGGAACACCTCGCAACTGTTCCATAATTAGCGGCAAATCTTGCAAATCGGATTTAGATACTTCAATCAAGCGCAAATTGCGATCGCCAAACTCATTCAACAGCGACTTCACCAGAGAAGACTTACCAGAACCACGACTACCGTATAGCAAAACGTGCAAAGCCGGATAACCAGCCAGCAAAAATTCCGTATTTTTGACCAAAGCATCTCGCTGCCAATCGCAGCAAACCAACTCTTTCAACTTGATGCGATCGGGATGATAAATACTCGCCAACTGACCGTTTCGCCACTGAAAAGCGCGATATTGTGCAAATAAACCAGTGCCAAACTTTCGGTAATATTCTGCCAAAGATTCCGCAGCACTAGACCAATTTTCCAGTTTTCCATGCAGAGGCAAATCATCGCTTTCTTTGATAGTTTCTGAATGCCAAACCGGAGGTACAGCTTCCAGTTGTCCAGCGACTCGCACCCACTTACTCAACTGCTCCCCACTGCATTGATAAAGATTTTGTAACACTTGTAAATCATGTCGTGCAGCTTCCACTAAGGCGGGAGACAAACTAGCAAAATCTGTTTTCTGAGCTTGGCGAGAAAAGGGGTTTTCGTCTTTGAGGATTTGGGAAATCAGGAAACCTTTCCAGCTCACATTTTGAGCAGCCTGAACTTTAAACCAGTTCCCATAGGCTGTCAGACAGTCAAAACCGCTGACTTCGCTGTGGTGCAGGGTTTGCAGCAAATCCAGAAAAGCTTGACCAGCAGGGCTTTTGAAGACAGATTGATATAGCAACAGGGATGCTGCTTGACGTTGGAAGTAGCGAATTTGGGCGATCGCGCCAGAAGTTAGGGCCGACATAATTGCTGTTGTATAACGAAGTGAAATATCCCAGTGGGGTTTAATAAATTTTCTAACAATTCGTGACACTAATTGCAGGCAGC
This sequence comes from Microcoleus sp., assembly GCF_041354475.1. Taxonomy (NCBI): domain Bacteria; kingdom Bacillati; phylum Cyanobacteriota; class Cyanophyceae; order Oscillatoriales; family Microcoleaceae; genus Microcoleus; species Microcoleus sp. The sequence continues at coordinate 50,048 of NZ_JBGJZU010000032.1, read as the reverse complement.
GCTGTATAAATTTAGATGCACTTGTGAAATCAGAAGGATAAAAAATGAATTTAGGTATAGCAGCAGCCCTGGGCTATGGGACTTTAACCCTGATTGGTGGCATCATGGGCTACGTCAAGGCAAAAAGCCAAGCCTCCTTAATTTCAGGTCTCGTTAGCGGTTCGCTGCTAATTTTAGCTGGTATCGCCCAGCTCATGGGACAAAGTTGGGGTTTGATATTAGCAGCAGCCATTTCTGCTGTTTTAGTAGTTGTGTTTATTCTGCGGTTAGTAAAAACTCGCAAATTCATGCCAGCAGGAATGTTAATTTTAGCCAGCTTAGCCTCTTTCGGAGCGATCGCCTACGAAATCAGCGGTCAATATCAATAGTCAGTGGACTGTTGACTGTTGTTGAGGGTTAGTTGTTATTTGTTATTTGTTTTGTTGGTTTTGAGTCTTGTAGAGTCTTGTTCCCAGGATATTCCTGGGAATACATACCTGGAGGCTCTGCCTCCAATAACCAATAACCAATAACAAATAACAAATAACCAATAACAAATAACCAATAACAAAAAAACAATAACCTATAACAAATAACCAATAACAAACAATAAATAACAAACAATAAATAACCAATAACAAATAACCAATAACCAATAACCAATAACAAATAACTATTGACCAATAACTGATTCAATATGCTGCTGAACTTGCCGCAGTTGTTGGGACTGCAATTCCATCCAATCTTTTTCCGCCTCTCGCTGTTCCGGTGTTTCTTTCTGGTATCTCACCTGCTTATCTAAAAAATCATTGTAGAACCTCATCATTTTTTCAATAGTTTGAATTGCTAAATTAATCCGGTCTTCAAATATTAAAATAATCAAATTATCTATAATCGCTCCAATCACCTTACAACATTCTTCAAAATCGACCAAACTAATTCCCATATTGCTTTTATGCACCAGAGTTTCCACAGGAGTTTTGACCGTTTCTTTGAAAGTCTTCATATCAGAGATTGGCAAATATTTCATGGGTTCGGTAAACTTAGAGACAATTTCTCCGCCTATAGACTGTAATTGCTCTCTAAATTTAGATTGACTTTGGCTATCGAAGCATTCAATACAAAATTCAAGTTTTTCTATGTCTAGACCTTGTAATTCTTTAAAAATTGTATTAAGTTCATTTTCCACAATCAAAACTACCCGCTCGGCATGGGAATTCACTTCACTTCGTAACTCTTTATGTAAATTATTTTTCTCATAAAAACCGATATTATCTCTTTGAAACTTTTGCTGAGGTTCATCCCACAAAAACCACTGATTTTGTAACTTAGCAGCCTTTTCTTTCCAGAGTTGGCGCACTTTAACAACAGCTTCATATTTGCCATGTTTTCCTAAATTACGAATTCTCGCATCGCATCCGCTGAGTTTGCCAATTTGCTCCCAAATATCCACGGAAGATGCTTGAGCAATTCTCGGCTTGCTATGCCAGATATCCTCAGCATCAGATACATCTTTAAAACACACCTGAAGTAAAGCCTGGAGTCTGAGGGCAGATTGCTTGATTTCTTGAATGCAAGGTTGCACATCTACGCTGAGGCTAGTAGCTGACTTTTTCATTTCTAGGGATTTGTATTCGTCTGCGAGCAATCGATCGCTAAACTGGGTAATAGCCTGGAATACCTTGAGATATTCATTCATTTCGTTTTATTCCTCTCTCTCCCTAAATAGCATACAATACAGAACATCTGCCTTTTTGAATGCAAACTGAGCCACAACATGAATTATGTATTCACCCCTACAACTCAGGCTCTACTCAATACTGGCAACCTGGTGCAGCCTGCTACCCAAACAGGAAAATTGCTGCCGGCTGCTAGAGATCCAGTGACTGGGGAGTTTGTGGAGATTGCCAAAATATTTTATCAATCAACGAGTGAAATTCCAGAAACTCGCGGAGTTTTAGGATTGCTAGCACACTTGGCAGGAGGTAGCCCCCTAGAGCCACTGGTAGCCCCTGTGCATCTGACAATGGCACCCTTGCAGATTGCTCAAACTCATGTGGGATTTCAAAAAATATACAGAGTGCTTAATTCCCTAAAAATTAATTTGGCTGTGATGCAAGCCACTACTGCTGTTATTGGTGTCGGGAATGTATCCCCCACCATTTTGTCAGCAGTAAATCTCGAACAAATATTACAATTAAAAGAAGAAGCAAAGCAGCAAAGGCTAAAAATTAAAGATGGTTTTATCGATCTCAGGCATATCCTCAAAGACAAAGGAGTAGAGGTAATTCAGCACATGTATAAGGTGGCTCATGACTCAAAATTTGAGGTACACCGCCTGCAACTGGTTAATGGTTATGATGTTTTTTCTAAAGGGATTAAACGCTGCCAGTCTGCCCTGACTGTAGGGGATGTGAAACTGCGGAATTCGGAAATTAATAGCGGGCGCGAAGAGTTGTTTGAGGCTTTAAAAATTTATGAAAATTCCTGTTTTTTGGAGGGGTTGTGTTCCGCGGGACAAATGAGGAAAATGGAATGCGTTTGGGCGATAGAACAGGCGATCGCCGTTACGTTTCAGTTGCAGCGGGCCTATGATATGGTTAGCGATCGCCTCCAGGAACTCCAATCAAAAATCCATCAACATTGTTTAACTGTGGTTAAAGAATGCCAATCGGAACTAGAACTAGATTTTTTATTTCCCGAAGTTATCAGAATTCTCGGTCACGATTTAAATGCGCTGGAATTTTGGCATCTGGAGGTTGATTGGATGCAAACTTTGTCCCCAAAAGATCAGCACCAATTAGCGAGTTTAGATCAACTAAGTGTAGATAATTTAAAAAGCACTATCCAGACTCCATTCACTATAGTAGCACCGGAATTTTCACTCTATGAAAATTTAAAGCAAAAGTCTCACTTTCTCTCCTTGCGGGACCAGCTAGCGATCGCCCTGAAGCCGGAACTCCGCCGAGGACAGGAATTTTATATCACCCAACAGGCGATCGCCACTGGATATCCAGCTTTAGCCCCCTCCAATTGGCAAGAAATATCAGATTTAACTGTAGCTAATCTCTACTATTATTTTAAGTTCCGAGAAGACTCAATGGACATTTATCCAAATCACGAGGAATTAGAGCAGTTGTCAGTTGTCAATTGTGGACTAAATTTAAAATCGAAAATCTAAAATCTCCCATCTCAAATCTAAAAGTCTCCCAGACAATGATTATCTCAGCCACAACTTAATAGTATTATCTTTAGAACCACTAGCAATAGTTTTGCCATCGGGACTAAAAGCCACCACATAAACCTCATCGGAATGTCCGGTCAAAGTATTCAGCAATTCACCAGTAGCCAAGTCCCAAATTTTAATAGTTTTATCCTTACTACCGCTAGCAATAAATTTCCCGTCAGGACTGATAGCAATCGATACAATATCATCAGAATGTCCCTTAAGAGAACGAATCAACTCCCCGGTTTCCAGATTCCAAACTTTAATACTTTCATCATAAGAACCACTAACTAATGTTTTGCCATCGGGACTAATAGCCACGGTTCTCACCTGGTCTGCATGACCATCAAGAGTCTTGAGCAACCTCCCAGTTACCACATCAACAATTGTAATTTTATTATCCTTAGAAGCACTTACCAAACTTTTGCCATCGGGACTAAAAGCCACAGAATAAACAAAATCTGTATGGTCTGGCAAACTATTAATTAGTCTGCCATCTACAGCATCCCAAATCTTGGTTGTCTTATCTCCACTGCCGCTAGCAATTAGTTTACCATCGCGACTAATCGCCACGGACCAAACAGAAGCATTATGGTCAAGACTGCGAATCAATTGCCCTGTTTTCAAATCCCACAGCATCACTCTCCAAAAACCCGTACCAGTTACCAATCGCGAGCCATTTGAGTCAAAAGCAACGGACCAAACGGTGGATGAATCACCCTGAAAAGTACGGAGCGACTTACCTGTAGCTAAATCCCAAATTTGGATAGTTTTATCCTTGGAACCGCTGGCTAATATCAAGCCATCTGGACTAAAAGCCACTGCTCCAACTGCATCGGAATGTTGAGCAAAATTTTTGACTTTCGGGTGTTGCCAGCGGAGGCCTGCTTGGCATTGTTCCTGTAATTTTTGAGCTGATAAATAGCTAGTGGAAGTGTTAGCAATTTTGGGTATTTCGCCGATGCAGTCTTCATAATTGCTTTCTTGATAAAGAGCATTAATTTGATTAACTTGTTGCGAGTCTCTCGCCAGTCGCTGCTGCCATTCTTGCCATTTTAAATAGCCATAAATTCCGCCGATCGCCGCTAAAATAGCCGCCATTGCAGCTCCCGCAAGTAAAGGATTGAATTTGCGACTTTCCGGCGGGGCAGTTGGTGCGGTATTCTTGACGGTCAAGTCAGTTTTACCGTTTAAATTAAGCGGTGAGTAGGTTTCTTGACGGGGCTGCAAGTTGAGTGGAGAAATAGTTTCCCCAGGGGACTGATTGGACTTGCCGTGTCCTGCTAAGACTGTAGAAATTGCCTTATATAATTTCGAGAATAAAGATTTAGGGACGACTAATTCTTCTATGTTGGCGGCATCTTCATCCGTAAGTCCTAAAACTTGCTGCAATCGTTTTAATTCGTCGCGAGTTGTCGCCGAAAACGGATATTCTTGCTGCATTGCTTCTTGCAGTGCTTGTTCGTAGCGTTCCCCTTTTTCCCTGTATTTGCGGTAAGGATTTAATACCTCGTCTTCGATGGTTTCTGCTTCTTCTGGTAGCAATTCCAAGCTGACACGCAGTTCATCTAATATTCTGCGGCCGACAACTGTAATGTCGCCGCGACTGCTAGTGCGTCGATCGACTTCTTCGCGATATATGGTGAGTTTCGGAATGCGCGATCGCGAGCGATCGCCTATTTTTCTCAAATCGGCTAAAGCTTCCGACGCCGACTGATATCGTTCCCGAAAATCGTAGCGCACCATATTATCTAAAACATCAGCTAGCCCTTGGGAACAGTTTGCTAAATGCCGCCAAATTATTTCACCTTTATTAGAATTTTTCAAATCTCGCAGTTTCGGCAAATCGTAAGCCGGCACGCCAGTAATCGCTTGGATTCCCATCATTCCCAAAGCATAGATATCGCTATTGAGTTGGGGGTTATATTGAAATTGTTCGATCGGCATATATTCCAGAGTCCCAATCCGCACAGTCACCGGCGCTTGTCTTTGGGCTATATGTATTTCTTTCACCGACCCAAAATCGATCAAAACTAATTTATTGTCGGCATAGCGGCGAATTAAATTTGCAGGTTTGATATCTCGGTGAATTACTCCATGTCCATGTACAAATACCAAAATTTCTAACAGTTCTTTCAGCAAAGAAATCATTTTTTCTTCTGTTAGTGGCTTGCCGGGGACAATCTCTGTGGATAAGGAGTGACCAGCAATAAATGATTCTACTAAGAAAAACTCTTCATTTTCTTCAAAATAAGCAAATAATTGAGGAATTTGGTCATGTAAACCGAGCTTTTCTAGAACTTCTGCTTCTTTTTGGAAAAGACGGCGCGTAGCATTAATTAATTTCGGTTCGCTGCTACCTGGACGCAGGTGCTTGACAAAACACTGAGGTTCACCTGGACGGCGAATATCTTTAGCCAGATAGGTTAGTCCAAATTCTCCTGTTTCTATGACTTCAATGATTTGATAGCGTCCATCTAAAAGTTGGCTCACCATGATAATAACGCAGCCTTTTTTTGGTTGATTTTCGCCAGAAACAGTTTTACTGTTGGGTCGGTTGTAGTCGAGTCTCCATCCCATCCTCTCCCCCTTCCCAAGGGGAGTAGGGGGGTGATGCAACCATCCTCTGATCGGGGGTTCAAGGAGCTAATCCTTCTTGCTTCTTCCTGACTCGGTTCCTGTCCTTAGACTACGGGAGCGGATCAACGCAGTCGTTGGATCTTCTTGCTTCAACATCCGCCATACTTTATTTTTTTAACATCTGCAAAGCTTGGTATCCCAAAAAGAAGAAACCCAAAGCACCCACTATCGCTATCCCGTCTGCTAATATATCGACGGTAAGAAATTCACCCATTGCAGTATCCTCTGACAACTGATATATATCCTCGGTTTTTCCCTCGCTAACCGGGTGTTTGGTTTGACCCATGAAGCCCCGTTGAGCGAAAGATGCTCACAAATTATAGCAAGAGCGATCGCCAAAATAACTTTCCGGGCGATCGACTAGCTTTTTGCTGTAATGTTTTTTAGTATTTAAGCAAGTCAACTGCGTGACCGCGACGAAATTTTGAGGTAACATCACTTTGATATTGCTAACCCTGCTGATTTTTTCCCTAATTGTCAGTACAGCCTACACTAAGAATTTACGCCGATCGGTCGAAAATGCACCTCGAACGGGTAAAAGTCCGGCTCAGCAGTCAGCACCCTCTACTGCTCAGTTCCCTAAATTTTCTGTAATCGTACCAGCATACAACGAAGCCGAGAATATTCGGGATTGCGCGATCGCGATTTTGGAGAGTACACGGCTGTCTGTGGACAACCTAGAAGTTTTGATTGTAGACGATCGCTCCACAGATGACACACTGGCGATCGCCCAAACTCTCCAACAGCAACTTAATGACCCCCGCCTCAAAATACTAGCAGGTCAGTCCCGACCGGCCAACGAATATTGGGCGGGCAAAAACTGGGCCTGCGCCCAAGCTGTCCAGGTAGCAACGGGAGATTTCTTATTATTTATCGATGCTGATGTTCGACTCAAACCCCAGGCGATCGAAACCGCCCTGGAAACCGTCGAAACCGAAAAAATTGACCTACTAACCTGTATGCCCGCCCTAGTTTGTGAGTGTTTCGCCGAATGGTTAGTCCAGCCCTTAATGTTCAATCACCTAGCAGTTTGCTTCGACTTTACCGCCGTCAACGATCCGACAGTAGACAGTGCTTTTGCCGCTGGGCCATTCATGCTATTTAGGCGATCGGCCTACGAAAAAATCGGCGGTCACGAAGCAGTTGCTGGCGAAATTGTCGAAGATGTAGAATTATCCAGACGCATCAAACGTGCGGGTTTAAAGCTAGGACTTTATGCAGGGTCAAATTTGGCATTTGTGCGGATGTATCGGTCTTGGAGCGCCTTGTGGGAAGGCTGGACAAAGAATTTGTATCTGGGTGCTAACCGCAGTTGGGTAGCAATGATTTACATGGCCACAATTATGTTATTTCTCTATCCAATTCCCTGGATCGGATTATTCATTATTCTCAAAGATCTAATTTCCTTCTTCCTTCTTCCTTCTTCCTTCTTCCTTCTTCCTGAATTTCCCCCCTTGGGGGGGGCAGGGGGGGGTGACTTCTTCCTTCTTCCTGAATTTCCCCCCTTGGGGGGGGCAGGGGGGGGTGACTTCTGGCTTCTTCCTGAATTTCCCCCCTTGGGGGGGGCAGGGGGGGGTGACTTCTTCCATCTTCCTGAATTTCCCCCCTTGGGGGGGGCAGGGGGGGGTGACTTCTTCCTTCTTCCTTCTTCCCTGTTAGCAATAATCGTAATTTGGCAACAGTACAATCTGCGACGTTTAGGTGCCCAGATTTCCGACTGTTCCACGAAATACTGGTGGTTGGGAGGTTTGGGAGGAACATTAGTGGCGGCGATCGCGATCGGTTCTGCAATTAAAACCGAAACTGGTTGGGGATGGACTTGGCGCGGTAGACCATTACAAATCAAGACTTAATCGCAAGCAAGAAATCAGGATTCGCCAATCCCCATAGGTGTCAACAATCGCCAGAAAGCCCGCTAAGTCCGCTAGTCATCCCCCAAGTCCTAAGCGGGGTTTCAACCCTTGCCGGACTATGAGTTTTACCTGATTGTTGACACTAATGGGTACTGCCCTGTCCGACTATTAATGTGGGATAATTGAGTACAACCGAGCATTAGTTCGCAACATTTATTTATATATAGCAATTCTAAATCATTTGTGAATTTCTTGCTCCCTCCCCTTAGTAAGGGGAGGGTTGGGGTGGGGTAAAAACTTTACGACTCATATAGGACTGCTATAGCAATTCTAAATCATTTGTGAATTTCTTGCTCCCTCCCCTTAGTAAGGGGAGGGTTGGGGTGGGGTAAAAACTTTACGACTCATATAGGACTGCTATATAGCAATCCTAAATCATTTGTGAATTTCTTGCTCCCTCCCCTTAGTAAGGGGAGGGTTGGGGTGGGGTAAAAAACTTGCGACTCATTTAGGACTGCTATATGACTTTTATGAAGTCAAAATTATGACTTTTATGAATTGACTTTGATATATGCTTATTTGATAATATTAATAAACATTCTTTTAGATCGAATAGGAAGCAAGCTCATGTCAGTTTACACTCTGAGCGATTTCACGAATCACAATTCAGATTTGTTGCAAGGTGCTTCAAAACATAGCTGTCCCATCTGTGACAGCCTGCCTGAAACCTCAGATGCCAGCGCCGAGCGATCGGCATCTCAAGCTTTCACCTTCAGCAACTCTAACGATATCGATGCTCTGCTCGACAGCAGCATCATCAACCCCCAACAGCCAGCAAAATGGAACGTTGCTCCCGGTGGCACCCTCACCTACAGTTTTGTGAGTGCTAGCAGCGCGAACAGTTATTTTGCATCTAGAAACGAAACTAATATTCAGGAAGTTAACGATCGCATCAAACAGAATGTCCGCCAAATCTTGCGGGACAATTACGCTACAGTCTTACCACTCAACTTTGTAGAAGTTCCAGACTCCGCCCAAAGCAACATCAGAATTATGTTTTCCGACGGGCCGGGTGCTGAGGGCTATGCCTACAGTTATACTCCGGGTTTGTTGCGCGGTGGCGCCATCCACCTTCAAAAGCTCTATGAAAACGATCCGGAAACAGCTTTTTCCACAGGCCCCGGCAGTTACGGCTACTATACTTTAATTCATGAAATCGGTCACGCCATGGGTTTAAAGCACCCCGGCAACTACAACTTCGGCAGCAATGGAACAGCAAACTCCGCAGACCCTCCCTATCTTCCATTGGACAAGGACAACACCAGAAATACGATCATGTCCTACAATGCCGCATATAAAACATTTAACGACCCCAACGCCGAAAATCCCCGGAGTTTGATGCCTTATGACATTCGGGCCTTGCAGTATCTCTACGGCACCCGCAGCGACTGGAACGGCGGCGATAATGTTTACAAATTTGACAGCAGTAATTTTAATACCGTTGAAACTATCTGGGACGGCGGTGGTAGTGATACTTTGGACTTTTCGGCACTGCCTGCCAACGATGTTTATCGTTTGGACATGAATCAGGGTAAGTCGCTAACAGCAAAAAGCGCTTTGGGAGATCTCAACTACTATTTAGAACCTTCGCAGTTGCCACCAGGTGCCGATCCCGATCGCTTTTACTGGACTGAAAACTTTGGCACCTACATTGCTTTTGGCGCAAGTATCGAAAATCTGGTGGGTTCGCCGGGAAATGACGAGGCAGTTGGAAACGAATTAGCTAACAGTATTCTAGGCGGTGCGGGGGACGACACGATTAGTGGGCTGCGACAAAACGATACTTTGGATGGTGGCGAAGGCGATGACTATCTTTATGGCAACAAAGGCAACGATGTGTTAACTGGTGGGGGCGGTGACGATGTGCTGTGGGGCGGTCAGGGGAACGATACTATTATCACTGGTTTCGGTCGCGATCGCATTGTGTTACAGCCGGATGGGGGTACAGATACAATTCTTGATTTTGCCGATGGTTTTGACTACCTGGCGTTGGTTCAAGGTTTGAAATTCGAGCAACTGTCGATCGTACCTTCAGCTAATGGTACTGCAATTAAGCTCGGCAGCACCGGACAAGTCTTGGTCGAGTTGCCCGGAACTCCCATAAGTGCGATCGGGAAATTTGATTTTTTAGTTGCTTAAAGTATGTTTTTTTGAGCCCCGCTGCTGCAAAAAATCGGAGATCAAAGTACGCTGTTTTTACCCTGCCGCATAAACAAAAGCAGGTACACGCTTATAAGCAGGCGTGCCCGATCGCTTTTCAATCTCCGGGTGAAAAATCACATTAACTTCAGGATAAAACATCAAAGCAGCACCCACACGCACCGCCCCATAAATCACCTCAACATTCTCCATTTTTCCCACATTTCCCTGCACCGTAACCCGCTGATGTTCTGCCAAACCAGCACTTTTTGCATCCGCAGGATTCATCAAAATGCAATTCCGGTGTGGCATTCCCCGATACTTGTCATCAATTTTGTAAACCACAGTATTATGCTGAGAATAGCTGCGCCCCGTCATCAATGCCACAACGATACCCCGCACTGATGGTGACACTCCAAACTCTTGGGCTTCCGGTAGTTTCAGATGAGGTAAAGGCGTGATAAACATCTTCGCTTTACCAGACTCTGTAGGGAATTTAGGTTCGGTAAAAATGCGACCACTAATGGTAAATTCCTCTTTTGTTTCATCAATTTTGCCAATTTTTTCATAGCCAGGAATAGTTTGAGCAATCAGTTTTCTCACATATTTTGTGTCCTGAAGTTGACGCCAATCTACGGGATAAGTCCCGTGAATTCTGCTAGCTAATTCTGTTAAAAATGTCACTTCAGGAATCAAATCAGCATCAGTGAGATGAGTTTTGCCCTCATCATTGAAACGCACAAAATTATTCCCCGATTCCACAGTGGTTTTGTGAGGATTTTCAAATCTATTTAAAACCGGAATCACAATGGTATTGTGTTTAGCCAATCCGTGAAAATGCCCTAAATTGGGTTTAGTGGCGAGGTAAATAATAGTTTCAATTTTACCTAACGCGCGTTTTGCTTGAGTTGAATCTGGATTCGCCCCATACAAATTACCGCCCAGACAAATCAGCGTATCGACTTTCCCTGCATCTGCTGCTTCAATGAGCGATCGCGTTTCGTAGCCCTTAACGCGGCTGAGGGGGCGATCCAACAATTTTTCTAAAGCTTCTTGGATTTCTTTTTTCAGCTTCACTGTCACGCCCATAGAGCCAAATCCTTGGACGTTTGAGTGTCCCCTCACCGGTATTAATCCCGCCCCTTCTTTACCGACATTTCCGGTCATTAAGGCAGTATTGCCAATACTGAAAACATTATCTACACCGTTCTCATGTTGGGTAATTCCCATCGCCCAACCAAAGACAACTCGCTTGGAACTACCGATAATTGTGGCCGCGGCTTCAATTTCAGCGCGGGAAACTCCACAAGTTTCAGTAATCGTTTCCCAGGTAGTTTCGCGGGCTTGTTGTACTACTGCTTCCCAGCCTTCTGTGTAGGCTTTTAAATAACTTTCATCCAGCAACCCTTGTTCGATAACAGATTTTTGAATCCCCACAAATAGGGCTGCATCGCTACCGGGAATTGGTTGCAAGTATAGGGAAGAAATATCGGAACCAGGGATTAGTGACTTGACTGGAAACGCGGGAGAACCAAACTTGACTAACCCAATTTCCATCATGGGGTTAATCACAATTATTTTACCGCCTTTGTCACGGATTTTAATCAACTCGTTCATCAAGCGGGGATGATTGTAAGCAGAATTAGCACCTGCAAGTACCACGCAATCTGCTTGTTTCAAATTTTCTAGACTCACCACCGAAGTGCGGGTACCAAACATTTCATTTAACCCGGTGGTTGAAGGAGCATGACACAGATCCGAACAATCTGCTAAATTGTTAGAACCTAGCGATCGCATCATCAATTGCAGCAAAAAAGCCGCCTCATTGGAGGAGCGACCAGAACTATAAGATGCCACTCGTTCCGGGATTTTTCGCAAAGCATCGGCGGCAATCTCATAAACCTCTTGCCAAGAAATGCGATCGTAATGAGACTTTCCCGCCCGCAAAATCATCGGAAAACCAAGCCTTCCCAGCCTGTCAGCTTCCATGGAAGTTAATTGTTGAAGTTGGGAAATACTCTGGTTTGCAAAGAAGTGACTGGAGACAGCAGGTTTAATTTCTGCTGAAATTGCTTCCACACTTTTCATACAGCGCTGAAGCTTTTCACCCTCTTCGTTGGTAAAGCCTCCTTTCTGGCCACCCGTCCCCCAAGAACAAGACAAACACGCGCTTTTATGCAGCAAAGTTTTCCAAAGTTTTGGGCCTTCCGGTGACAAGGTATGTTCTGCCCAAAACTCAATTACCGGCAAACCGCCACCTATCTCTGGCGTTTCCTGATTTTTCTCGTTGAATGGCGGAACTGGTTGGACATTTTGTGAGTTGGTGTCCATCGGGCTTACCTCGCTGTTGAATTGACTACTGGAATTTTACCGTAAATTTATTACTAGAAAGATTAGCCAATAGATAGATTTATGAGAACTGTGTTCGGTTCCTAAAGTCCTTACTAAGAACCATCGCAGGTTTATAGTGACAACTAAATTTCTATCAGTAATTTTACTTATTTCCCTGATTTAAACCCTGATTCCCCAACCCAACACAAAGCTTTTTATCGCCCTCAGTCACATTTTGATTGTTCTTCAAGTAATCCCCCAACCAATCGCAAGTCTTAGCAACTATCTGATTCAATTCTAAATTCTCCACAGGCCACAGAACCACATTTCTGTCCATAGCAAAAGCCAGATTTTTACTATCAGAACTAAAAGTAACGCTAAACATCCGATAGCTAGATTCCAAAGTCTTAGATAGGGTCGCCTTCCGACCATCAAAATTCCATAATTTAACAGTATTGCCCGCAGCAGCAGCCATTAACTTCCCGTCCGGGCTGAAACTCACATTTTCCACACTATCGCTATGGTTATATTTTTCGGCTAAAACTGCTTTTTTCCCATCAAAATTCCACAAGTAAACTTTTTGGTCAGCACAACCCGTAGCTATGGTTTTTCCATCAGGACTGAAAGTAACATCCTTAACACTATTGTCGTGGTCGAGAGTAGTCAGCAATTTTGCCGACATACCATTAATTTGCCACAGGTAAACTTTCTTGGTTGCTGCAACTTTTAAAGGATTTTTTTTGGGCTCTGGCTTGTCGTTTGTCAGCGCAGCAATGGTTTTACCGTCGGGACTGAAACTTACTCTCACTACCTGATTCATGTGGTCTAGTTTGGCGATCGCAGTTGCCCGACCATTCTGCCAACGCCAAAGGTACAATTTATTATCATCGCTTCCTGTGGCAATTATTTTGCCATCAGGACTAAAACTCACGCTGTTAACAATGTCGCCGTGTGGGAGAGTATCTAACAGTTTCCCGTCTATACTCCATACTTTCACTGTTTTGTCATCGCTGGCCGAAGCAATGGTGCGATTGTCCGGCGCAATACTCACCCCATTAACAGAATTTTCGTGACCTACTAAGCTTCTCAACAAACTACCATTAGCCAGCCAAAGTTTCACAGTTTTGTCTCTGCTAGCAGAAGCAATTATTTTGCCATCTGAACTCAAACTAACTTTATTCACCCAGTCACCGTGCCCAGCCAAAATTTGATTCAAAGGAGTATTGTTTGGTTTCCAACTTTTAACCATTTGGTCTTTGCTTGCCGAAACAATAGTGCCATCGCGACTGAAAGTTACTGCCCTCACGTCATCTTGATGTCCTCGAAAAGTGTTCAGCAAAGTGCCGGTGCGACTCCAAACTTTCAGAGTGTTATCCGCACTACCACTGACAATCTTGTTGCCATCGCGACTAAAACTCGCACTCACAACTTCTTCGTTGTGTCCTTTAATTGTCTTAATTTCCTTTCCTTCTCGATTCCAAATTTTGACTGTGGTGTCCGCACTTGCCGAGACTATTTCTTTACCGTTGGGACTAAAATTGACACTGTAAACAATGTCAGAATGCTTATTTAAATTTTTGGGTATAGTTTTAAATTTATCGCTTTTACCTTCTTTGTCCCAAAGTTTGATAGTTTTGTCCGCACTTGCGGAAGCAATTGTGTCGCCGTCGGGACTGAATCTGACACCAAGTACCAAGTCTTTGTGTCCGGTTAAAGTTTGTAGCAATTTTTGGCTGGGGATGTTCCAGATTTTGATAGTATTGTCGTAACTACCCGAAGCGATGGTTTTGCCGTCGGGACTGAAACTGACGCTGGTAACTATATCTTTGTGACCTTCTAAAGTGGCCATGGGCTTTTTATTATTATCTAACTGCCAAATTCTAATTTTGCCATCGCCACAACCAGTAGCAATGGTTTTGCCATCGGGACTAAAAGTAACACTCGTGACACCATCGCTGTGATTAAAAGTATTTAATAATTTACCTTCTTTGCTCCACAATTTAACAGTTTTGTCCGCACTTGCCGAAGCAACTTTATTACCATCAGGACTGACACTCACATCCAAAACAAAGTTGGTGTGCTGCTCAAAACTATTGTATTCTTGCACGCCAGAAACTGCTCGTCTGAGTCTTTCTGTAATCTGGTTTTTAGTATCCAGAGGTAAGGCTGTACTATTGACAGAATCTTTGGCAATTTTCACACTGGTTTCCAAGATTCCCATTTGGTCTTTTTCATTAGAAAGCACGAGAGCACGGGAACCGGAATCTAGGGCATCAGTGCGAGCTTTTTCAGCCTGTTGTCGCGCTTCGTCTCCTAATTTTGTTTGATAAAGCGCTACGCAGGAAAGACCGGTTAATCCCACCACTCCCAGCACTGCTAATCGCAGTTGCCATTTGCGATTTTCGTAGAGTTTTGCTTCAGCCTCATGCTGTTTTTCTTTAGCTTGACGCTGTTTGTCTCTGGATTCTGAAAGCAGGGCATTTAGTTCTTTTTCCTTGCGGAGTTGTTCGATGACATCTCTATTAATTTTGTGTTGTTTTCGTAGTTCCTCAAATTCGGCTTTTTTATCCAATTCCTGTTGCTGGCGGATAAAACCAACTAGATAGTCGTGAACTAGCTGATAAAGCTCGGCTGGCAGTTCTGTCCAACGAAAAATTAAACCAGATTTTACCAACAATTCTAAGACTAAATCTAATTTATCAGCTTCTTCAAAGGTGGCTAAATCTAAGGCTAGTTCGGCACGAGTTTTCAGAGGACGGATATCATCTTCATCCGTCAGCAAGTACAAAACTCTACGGGCTGCTCCTTCATTTTCTGGACCACAGTCTTGGATGACTTCTTCGAGAAATCTGGCTACTAATTTTTGTTTAGGATTATTGCCTAGTTCCTGATATTGAGTGAAGGTGGTAATGTCATCTTGTTGCAGTTGAGCACCGACAACTTGTAGTTCTATGGGGCGAACTTCTCCCAAGTCTCCTGCTAAATCTTTGACCAATTCTTTGATTAATCTCGCTTCCAAATAAAACTGAGAACGTTGAGTTAAACTCTGAATAATCGCGGTAGCATCTGCTACCGAAAAATTGCCTAGATAAAACAAAATATCTTTGCTGAGAATGTCACTTAAAATGTCATTGTTGATGATTTGTTGATTGCTTTTTGGTCTGCAAAATTCTAGCAAATAATGCAAATAGTCTTCCCGTAAAGATAGGATAACTTTTAAGTATTTGATTTTTAAGCATTCCCGCAAGAACTCAAAGAATATTTCCCTTTCTGCTTGTTCTTTCCACACAAAGAAAAATTCTTCAAATTGGTCAAATATCAGAACTGTGACTAGATGTTCTGCATTTATTTGCAACTCTTTGATGATTTTATCGTATTCTATAGTCTGTTTTTTGAGGATTACTTCTACAGGCTGTTCGGGAACAATTTTATCTTCGGTAGGGCGATTTTCGTGGGTATTTAATATCGCCATTAAAGTGTCATTGGTTTCCCTGGTTTCCCCTTCCGATTCGACTTCGATTGAACCTAACCTATCTTCGGCAATTACTCGCTCGAATATTTCCGATTTGCTAGCAGATAACTGTCTGGTCAATTCCCGCGGCCAATTATTGTAAACTTGTAGCAATACTGGTAAAACCGTGCGGTTTTCTATCTTTTTTTGTTTGAGCGCTGGTACTAATCCCCCCGTGACCATGGAACTTTTACCAACTCCCGATTGACCGTAAATTACTGTTATTTTGTTTTGGGCGCTGTTCATCCTAGCTATCAAACGGTTGAGGTCTTGTTCTCTGCCGGAAGCAGTAATTTCATCAGCAATTGTAGTATTGACATCCACAGTTTCTGTGGTGGGATTCATTGCTTGTCTGTGGGGCTGCAACTTTCCTGCACCAATAAAAGCTCGGAAACGATAGGTATGTTCGATCGATCGATAATCTTGCTTAACTTGAAATGCTTCGAGATATTCCCCTCGTTGAAAATAAACCGATCGCAGCAGTTCTAACACTCGCAAATACAACTGCGGGTTGTAGCAAGGTGGGGTTTGGGCTCGCGCCATTTCTAGATGTGCGATCGCCTGTTCAATTTCACCAATTTCCTTCTCTGCTTCTGCTAAAATTAACAGGTACAAGCCTTGATGCTGGGACTTTAACGAGGTTCCTTGTCCAGCGGTATCTAAATTGGAGTTCAGAACATCTAGAGCCACTAAAGCCCATTCCTTAGCCCCTTGCCAATTTTTCTGCTCTAAAGCTACCTTAGCCAAAAAGCCATAATCTTGAGCTAAATTAACTGCTGAATTTTCCATGTTTTGATGTAACCTCCGAGCTTTGATAGCTAAATTCCAGAGTGCATCCCAATCTTCTAAATACTGTAATACTTCGCCTAATTGATTGATAAATTTACCAACAGGATCTTGCTGTCCGGCTCTTTCTAAAACATCAATAGATTCTTGAAAATAATTTTTAGCTTCCGTCCAGTAAGGACGGTTCCCTTTACGGTGCTGTTCTGCTTGAAATCGGTAGCAAAGTCCGATGTGAAAGAGCAGAATCCCCTCTAATACCGGTGCTGGGTGAATCGTAAATAACAAGTTGCTAAATTCTGTTTGATGACCAAGTAATCCTACTTGATACTTCCAAAAATTGAGACTTTTCTGATATAATGCAATGGCAGTATCCATGCGCTGACAAGCATATTCGTTGCGGCCGCGCAGAAATTGTAAACTAGCTTCTATGGCTGGTTCCACCCGGATATCGGAAGTTTCCAAATCTTTCCTGGCTGACTCTAATTCAGTCAAGGCACCAGTACCCAGAATGGCAGAATTAGTTAAACGCCAATTGCCGTTTTCTAAAATACCCGAAAAAATGCGATCGGCACTTTTTCCCAAAAAGTCTACTAACTCATCGGGGCGGAGTACAAATTCAATAGTTGTCGTCCAACTTTCAATATCTGTGACTAAGCGAATCAGTTTTTTTAAAATTTTGTCTGTAACCCACAGCACCACCGGAAAGGGAAAGTTATTGCGAAATTCTTCCCTGACATAGTTGGTAGAAGTCAGCACTTTATCGATCGCATTTACCGACTCTAATCCAAACACCATCAAAGCCTGGGGCTGGCTACCAGCAAGTTCTGCTTCTATGGTAGTGTAAAGAGTTTTTACAGATGCCGGGAGAAAAATTTCTCGCAGATCCACTGCACAAGCTTGGTGCAATTGTCTGACAATTTGCTCTCGGAGCACACCGTAATTGCAGCGCACCAAAGTGAGAGAAAACTGCCCCTGAGACATTTTGAGAGTGCGGGCGAGAGTTTGCAGCGAATTTTTGTTTTCCAGCCCTGGTGTATCTTCTTGGTAGTGTGAATTAATCATATTAAATATTGAAAAAATATTTGAATAATCCGTTGGTATTAACCACCGAGAAATAGAGAAATCGGTGGGACAATTCTCTGCTTCCCAAAAGGCGATCGCCCAATAGAAATCTCCTCTAATTTCTGTAGGGTTGGCATCCTCCCAGCCCTGGATCGCCTTTTTTGGAGATGTCATATCGTTTCCGGTTGTATCGGAATGATTAAACCACAGAGAACACAGAGGACACAGAGAAAGAGAAGAGAGAAATCATAATTCCGATGTCAACGGATTTGATATCACATAGCCGATGATTGTTTCAGTCCAGCGAAAAAATACATACCCTGAAAAAATCCTTTCTGTGTTCTTAGCACATTTCGATAAAAATCAACCAAAAATTAGGGGAAAAATTTACAATTACTGCATCAAATTGTACCACTCTGGTGGGGTAGGCTTCTTGCCAGCCTAAGACTTATATTTTTGGAAATGACTATGGATTGATTAGCAGAGTCCTGAAATACGACAACTGCGGCTGGATCTACCCCTAGCTGCACTGATATAAAGCTTTGTTTCTGGGGAAGTAATTTCTGATTTAACAGGAGATTGCTTAATTTTGGTTGTCTGCATATTCCCATCCTCAGAAAAATTAGGTAAGTCCCAATTTTCGCTTTCTTCAACGGCGATGAATTGTGAATGCAAATTCTCCGAATTCATCCCATCGCCACCAACCAAAACTGGTTTGATTGGAGTTCCCGTCATAGCACTAATACTAGCCAAACATTGAGTTGTCTGTGCCATGAGCAAAATAGGCATTGCTACTAAGGCACTTATAGTTTGTCGCGTCGTCATGTTTTTCATAATGTTATCCTCTATAGAAACTGAGTATGACAGTTGTCCTCGCTGAACCTGAGTTGCTACTTTGATAATTGCTCTCATTAATTGATAGTGCTTCTGCTTGAGAAAACAAAGGAGCCTAAGTGTGACACTTAATCAAAGGTTTGCTTAGGCGATCGCCAAGAGTCAACTGTTCTGCTTCCTATTACTAAGTAAAAACTCTTAAACAGTAAGGTTTTTGAGTCAACTGTGGACCTAGGCAGAAACCCGCTTTTTTAAGATAATTTGCCTGTTTTAGGCTAATTCCCCTAATGCTGAATCTGGTGTCACAGATTCGCGGCCCTCACTCTTGTCAGTAATTTCCGAGCTTTTCCGAGCTTTTGGGAGTATCCCTGTCCCATGCCAAGCTGTTACACTGGTGACATTGACACATACTCACAGCAAGCAGAAGTGTTACCATAAACACAATACCCATGTCAACCCTTTTATTTTAACATTAATCTCAAATGCAGGGACTTTCCGGGAAATACGATCGCGCTTTAGCTGCGATCGCCTATTTTCAGAAATGCTTTAACATTTATTGATAAACATGGAGGACAAAAGATGTTAGTTAGCGATATGCTCCAGCAGCAGCGACAATTTTTTGCGACGGGGAAAACTAAAGAGGTGGATTTTCGGCTGGAACAATTGCATAAACTTAAAAGCGCAATCCAACTTAATCAATCACGAATAGTGGATGCTGTCAATGCTGACCTAAATCGGCCGGAATTCGAGGCTTACTTTGAAATCGCATCGATCGCTGAAGTTAAGTATGCCATCAAAAATCTGAAATCTTGGGTAAAGCCCAGAAAAGTGCCAACTTCGATCGACCAATTCCCCGCCTCAGCCCGCATTTTTCCCGAACCTTTAGGCGTAGTTTTAATCATCGGACCTTGGAACTATCCCTTTCAGTTAATGATATCACCCTTAGTAGGGGCGATCGCCGCGGGCAACTGTGCCATCCTCAAACCCTCAGAAATCGCCTCACATACCTCAGCAGTTGTTGCTGACATGATTGCTAAAACCTTCGATCCAGCTTACATAGCCGCCATCGAAGGTGGTGTAGAAATTAGCCAACAATTGTTAGTGGAAAAATTCGACCATATCTTCTTTACAGGAGGTACAAAAATTGGTAGAATCGTGATGGAAGCCGCCGCCAAACACCTGACTCCCGTCACCTTAGAATTAGGTGGGAAAAGTCCTTGCATTGTAGACTCAGACGTGCAGCTAGAATACACTGCCAAACGGATTGCGTGGGGCAAATTTATCAACGCTGGTCAAACCTGTATCGCTCCAGATTACCTGTTAGTCGATCGCAAAATTAAGCCGGATTTGATGCCAGCAATCAAAGCATCGATTCTTGAATTATACGGCAACGACCCGCAAACAAGTCCCGACTATTGCAGAATCATCAATCAGCGGCAATTAGAACGTTTGAGTGCCTTCGTCAAAGATGGAGAAATTGTGACCGGCGGGCAAGTGAAACCGGAAGATAGATATATTGCACCGACGGTTTTAGATAAAGTTTCCTGGGATTCCCCGGTGATGGAAGATGAGATTTTCGGGCCGATTTTGCCAGTGTTGGAGTATGATAATTTATCAGAGGCGATCGCCCAAATCAACGCCCGCCCCAAACCTTTAGCTTTATATTTCTTTTCCAAGGATAAGCAGAAACAAGAACGAGTTCTGCGGGAAACTTCTTCTGGGGGAGTTTGTATCAACGACACAGTAATGCAAGTGGGAGTAACAACCTTGCCCTTTGGCGGAGTTGGAGAAAGCGGCATCGGGAGTTATCACGGGAAAGCAAGTTTTGATACTTTTTCCCATTACAAAAGCGTGTTGCAAAAGTTTTTTTGGCTGGACTTGAAATGGAGATATGCTCCTTATCAGGGCAAGTTAGATTTGATTAAAAAAGTGATTGGTTGAAATGATATAAACGGAGGAGACGGCACTGCCCATAGGTGTCAACAATCAGGTCAAACCAATAGTCCGACAGGGGTTTAAACCCCTGTCTCATAGCGAAAGTCCTCTCAAAGAGGACTGAAGAGTTGGTTTATATGTCTTAATTTGGGGCAAATCTTCAGTCAGTTTCAACTGACTTCAGCTATGAGACAGGGGTTTAAACCCCTGTCGGACTGGTGGGATGACCAACGAACTTGGCGGGCCCACAGCTTAAGTTGACACCAATGGGCAGTGCCCTGTCCCTACAATTAATCGGGGTAGGGAAACGGCACTGCCATCTCCTCTATATCATTCCGGTGCAGCCGGAATTGATATTACAAACATAACGAATCAAAATGAACGATAAATTACCAGAAATTTTAGCAGAACTCCGCCACTACTTTCATAACTTATACGGCGAAAGACTCGTGCAGTTAATTCTCTACGGTTCCCAAGCTAGAGGAGATGCCAAACCAGATTCTGATATTGATATTTTAGTTGTGTTGGACGGGCAAGTTCATGCTGGCAAAGAAATCGCTAGCACCAGTGAATTTATTGCCGCTTTGTGCTTAGATCGGACTGTAGTAATTTCTAGTGCTTTTGCTTCTTCCATACGTTTTCAGGAAGAGAAAAGTCCTTTCTTTCTAAATGTTCGTAGAGAAGGAGTATTGATTTGATACCAGAACAAATTGCTCTTTTAACCAAAGCCAGTGAAAGCTTACGGGCAGCTAGGTTATTAGTAGTTAATGCACTTCCTGACTTTGCAGCGTCACGAGCTTATTACACCATGTTTTATGTTGCCGAAGCTTTCTTACTGGGTGAGGGTTTAAGTTTCTCCAGTCATGCTGCTGTGATTTCTGCATTTGGTAGAGAATTTGCTCGTACAGGGCGGGTGCCGGTGGAGTTTCACCGTTACCTAATTTCTGCTCAAAATCAACGAAACCAAGGTGATTACAATATCGATCCAGCCATTCCCGAAGATGAGGCTAATCAATTAATCGCCCAAGCCGAACAATTTTTAGAATTAGCACAACGTCTGCTGGGAGATTTGCCAGATTCTCGATCTGGATCTTCTTAGTCCGCGGAGGCGGACTTTGTTTGTATAGACGCGGTTTCAACCGCCGGGTGACTTTTTGAATGGTTAATACTGTAGTAAAATAAAGACTCAAAATCAGAGTTTAAGTATTATAATATGAAAAATATCTTATCACTTTTGACAGGAATGGCGATCGCGTCTGTATCTCTTGCTGCTTTCATTCCACCTACCTACGTGCTGCGAGTAGAAACAGTCAAACAGGGAATGTTAAGGCTGACTAATATTTCCAATCAGCGCATTTATATCAAAAACTTTGTCCTTCATAATCACAAAGTTAATGAATTTGGCAAACGAACCGGAGAAGTCGAGAAAATAAGTATTCCCGTAGAATCATCCCTCAATCCAGGGGAAAGTACATTAGAAAAAATTGCCGATGCACCACGGCGGACAACTGCAAATACCGAACTAATCCGGTGGAATGATGGCAAAAAAAATCACCGCCAAGGATTGCTCGTATGTTTCATTAATGACTTCAATCACAATGTTTACGTAACTCCTAACGGACAATTGCCCTGTCCCAAATAATCCAATTCATGCTGTCAGGAAAAACCGAGGCGATCGCCAATTAATTCCCAACATCAAATCAGCAAGCAAATTAAGAAATTACAACCCTAGATAGCGGTGAATTCCATTCATTCCCATTTAACAATTCCAAATTCAGCCGATAGCCAACATTCCGCACAGTTTGAATCAGACTCGGCTGTCGCGGATCGATTTCGATTTTTTTCCGCAAAGACAGTACATGAGTGTCAATGGTGCGCGGGTTGTCAATAGCATCGGGCCAAGCTCTGCGGAGTAAATCCGATCGCGACAGAGGGACTCCTCCAGCTTGAGCCAGCACGTACAACAGGCTGAATTCCTGGGGAGTGAGTTCGATATGTTGTTCGTACAAACGCACTCGGCGTTGCACCAAATCAATTTTGAGCAGCCCGCACTCCAGGGTAGCCGGTGGTATCATCGTGCGGTTGCGACGCATCAAAGCTTCTACCCGCGCCATAAATTCTTGCATCCCAAAAGGTTTAGTTAGGTAATCGTCAGCCCCCGACTTCAAACCTTCAACAATATCCGCTTCGGAATTCCGGGCTGACAGCATTAAAATCAGCGACTGCTGCTGTTTTTGTAGCCATCGGCAAAATTCCAAACCGTCTCCATCTGGCAATTCCGCATCCAGAATTACTAGGGATGGCTGTTGGCTGAAAAATATTTCCCTAGCATGATTGATATCCGCTGATTGATGCACCCAGTGACCGACTTGCTGTAGATGCCAGCCCAAGAGCGATCGCAGGTGCGGATTCCCTTCAACAATTGAAATACTAAGACATCCCACAGCAGCGAGCTTCCAATATCATTAATTGCTACCAGATTAACAGAGGTTTTGTCAAGGTTTTGTAACCATAGCTACCCAAATATTAGCTTCCAAACCTATGAATAAATACAGATTCAGAAAAAATGAATAAAGCCGATCGGATTTAGGAGACGTCTTGATTTTTCTTGAGTAATTTATTTATCAACTTAGGTACCTCGGAAGGTCGAGAAGCGACTGGGATATTTGCCTCTTCAAAGGCAGCCATTTTATTTTCTGCTGTCACCCCAAAGGCAGTCCGCGCCGCAGCCCTAGAGCTGATCAGGATGCCGGCGTGGCCCAAAGACGGCCCTTTGGGAGCATAGCGGCCAGCCAGGTAAGCCACCACGGGTTTGTCGATCGCCTCAGCGATATAAGAAGCAGCCGCTTGTTCGCTCCAGCCGCCAACTTCCCCCACTAACACGATCGCCTCCGTAGTCTCATCTTCGTCCAAAATTTGCAGCCACTGCATAAAAGAAGAGCCCACAATCGCATCACAGCCAATACAAACAGCCATCGACTGTCCCAACCCCGCATTAGTCAATTCTAGAGCCACCTCGTAAGTCAAAGTGCTGCTGCGGCTGATAATCCCCACCGGGCCGGGAGTGTAAAACTCCTTGGGATGAGTTCCCAGCAATAACTTGTCAGGCACAATAATTCCCGGACTGTTGGGCCCAATCACCAAAGTTTCCATGGCTTCAGCTTTTCTGACTAAGCGCACCATATCCAGAGGAGGCACTCCTGGAGTGACGATCGCGATTTGCCGAATTCCAGCAGCGATCGCTTCGAGAGCCGCATCCAGCACCCAGTAGGGTTCCACCAAAATCACCGTGGTATCAATGTGCCCCACCGCCGCCACAGCTTGTTCCACCAAATCAAAAACCGGAATTCCCTCCAACTCCTGCCCGCCCCTACCGGGACTGACACCAGCCACTACATTTGTGCCGTATGCTTTCATCATCAGCCCCACAAGGGTTGACGCGGGAGATTCTGTAATGCCTTGTATGAGGACTTTACTCTCAGGAGTTAAATTCATTTTTTATATCGCAGAAGAAGGAAGGAAGGAAGAAGGAAGAAGGAAGAAGGAAGGAAGGAAGGAAGGAAGGAAGGAAGGAAGGAAGGAAGGAAGAAGTCACCCCCCCCTGCCCCCCCCAAGGGGGGAAAAGAAGGAGGAAGGAGGAAGGAAGAAGTCACCCCCCCCTGCCCCCCCAAGGGGGGAAAAGAAGGAGGAAGGAGGAAGTTTGCCCAACTACGGAGTCGATCGGCCATTGATTGAAGGTTTCTATAGTGTCTGGGCTTCCCGCTATTTAGCTAAAGACACAGCTTGTGCTACTGCCTGATCCAAAGTGCTCGCTAGTTGCACAGGCAACTGCCCCAAACGCTTTTTCACCCCATCTCGATCGATTGCCACCAAGAGCAGCACCACCTGAACTTGGCGATTGGCACGGGCTTTCCGTTCCAGATAGCCTACCACTGCGGAGATTGTCGCCTCGCTGGCTGCGGTACTAGCCAAAATATTCACCAGCACCACCTTCACGCTTTTATCCTGAGAGACTAACTCCAGAGATAACTCCAAGCGATCGCGCAGGGTCTTGGTTCCATCGTAGCGGTCTAGGGAACCGAGATTCACAAAATTAGCTGGTTTGCCTCCTTCGTGAGTCACCGCATCCAAAGTCGCCATTGTCAAACCCACTCCGTTGCACAACACCCCAATATTCCCCTCTAGTTCCACCAAATTCAAAGATTCAGCATTGGAGAATTGGGATTGACAACTCCCTCCCAATTCCAAGGGGGAGTGCAGCAAGTTCGAGTGGGCACTGCGGCGATCGGCCTGACGTCTCTTGTCTCCTGGGAGCTTGCTATCTGCTTTCTTTTCCCCCAGGGCCGCCAAGTCTGGATGACGTCCCAAGGCATCATTATTGGCACTGACTTTACCGTCTAGAGCCATTACCTCTCCCTTGGGACTGATGCCCAGAGGATTGATTTCTACTAAATCTAAATCTTTTTCGACAAACAGCCGATACATTTTTTCGACAATTGTGCTGACTGATTGAATCAGATCTCCCTGCAATCCCATTTTCAGCATCAGTCGCCTCGCGTAGAAAGGCGAAAATTCTTGGTCTACAACAACTTGCTGCATTTTCTCGATCGACCCTTCCACATCCATACCTCCTTGTTGCGAGCCCAGAAGTACCGGGCGTCGCGCTACGGGATCTAGCAATACAGCCAAGTACAATTCTTGGTCCGCGTTGTACTTTGCCTCTGCTAGCAGGACTTCGGGATACTCCGATTCGATCGGCAAATTAAAAATTGTCTGAGCCGCAGCCACCGCATCGATCGTATTTTCCACAAACTTCACCCCACCGGCCTTACCCCGTCCCCCCGCCCGCACTTGGGACTTGAGTACGACTGGGTAGGGAATCTTCAGCCCTTTGAGGTCTGCCGGATTGTCAATCCGCTGGGAGGGCAGAACCGGAATTGCCATCTGACGAAATAAAGCTTTAGCTTGGTACTCTAACAAATCCATTATCAATAACTGGTGACTCGTAGTTGGCAACAAGCAATTGGTAATTCGCAATCTATCAATTAATCATAATTAATAGATAGTAATTGGTGTTTTGTCAAGTTAAAATTTAAAAATCTTGGCGATATTTATAATTTACGACTTTTGTATTACCGATTACTTATTTGCTCTTACCCATCGCCTCTTGTGTATTTTTTTGATAAAAGACATTTTCTTTTAAAATTCTACCATCATTAGTGAGTAGAATTCTAATTGTTGATATTTTCCTTAATCCTGGCAATTTTAGATGATTTTTTGCCAGTTTCACTTGATATTAGCAGTGCCTTCATGGACTGTTTTCACCCATTTTAACTGTTTAGGACGCACGGAAATCCTAGCTGTCACAGCACCTACCAGCAGCCAGTGAAGCATATATACAGTAGACAACAGGGTTTGCATCAAGGTGGCAAAAACTCTTTTGAGGTCAAATTTGGTCTCTTGGCGAGTGCGACGTAAACCGATAAACATTCCCACCAGAGACAGGGTAATAGTCATGAAAGTTAGGGGACTGGCGATCGGCATTCGGCGCAGTACGATCGACATCAAAAAGTCGGGTACAGCTACTGTGGGCAACAAATACTGAGATACCCAAAATCCAAATAAATCCCAAGTTTTTCCCGTTCCCATGCGGTTACGAACAATGAGCTGCCAGTAGTCAAGATAGCGCTGATAGCCACCTTCGGCCCAGCGATTGCGCTGATGCCAAAGAGCCTGAGCGTTGGTGACTCCTTCTTCAGATACGGGGGGAACAGCCAAAAATTCAATATCCCACCGCTCTAAGTGCAGCCTGATTGTTAAATCCAAATCGTCGGTAATCGTCTCCTCGTTCCAACCTCCGCAGCTTTCCAAGGCTGTGCGACGCATAAATTGACCGTTACCGCGCAATTCTCCAATACCACCGATCGCAATCCGTTGTTGTTGGAAAAAACTGTCTAGCGCCATTTCTGCTTCTTGGCTGCGAGTCCAAAAATTTAGGGGAGCATTGGCGATCGATTTTCTGACTTGCACAGCTCCAACTTGGGCTCGATCGAACACCGGCAGTACCAAGCGCAGCAAGTCTGGTGTCACCGTCGCGTCCGCATCAAATACCCCCACAAATTCCCCGCGAGTCAGGGGTAAAACTTGATTCAGGGCTCCCGATTTGCCACCACTAGCATTGGCTCCTCTCCTCCATACTTTGAGTTGGGGGTACTGTTTGGTTAGCTGTTCCAATACAAGAGGCGTACTGTCTGTGCTATTATCGTCGATCGCCCAAAGTTCATAACGGTCGATCGGGTAATCCAAATTGCCAATGGACTGTACCAGTCTGGCAATTACCGCTTCCTCATTTTTCGCAGCTACCAGCAGCGACACGTAAGGCCAATCCTCTTGATTGGATTCTGAAAGAGGCTGCATTGTCGGCTTGGGTGAAGCAAACAAAAATCGAAATACTTGCATCCACAGCAGTCCCGTCAATCCCCAGACTACCCAAGCACCCCAAGAAACCAAGTGCAAAGTAATCGTTCCGCCCCAAATCACCGTCAGGACTATAGCAGCTTTCCTCCGGCGTCCCTGGTATAATTTTTGAGGAAAAGAGGGAGAATTAGGCAACTTAAGCGCTACCGTTGGATCTGTGGAAACCACGTCAAACTTCCTTTCACCACCGGAGGCTGTAGCAAATATCGTGCCAACCTTCGGGTTTGAGGTCAAACTCTCGTGTTCTTCAGGAGCTAAATCAGGGATATCCAAGTTAAGCTCGCTGCGAACATCGTTTTCTTGCCAAGAACTCTCCTGCATAGGTTACTTGATTCAATCACCAATAGTTTTGGATTTAATAGACTTCTCCCAAAAAGCCTGTCAAGGACTGGCAGGATGCCTACCCCACAGGAATTATGAGAGATGCCTAGTAGAGATAAGTATCTACTCTATCAGTTTCTGGGATTTTGTCGAAAGCTGACGGAGAGAGCAACTCAGCCCCACTCTGCTGACACTGATGCTCTACCAATTTTTTTTCTAAGTAAATCCACCTAATTAAACCTCTGATACGGATGGCTAAAAAGCTTGCTGAATGAGCATTTTTCCTTTTTCCTTCTGCCTTGGACCCATCGATATTCTACTTAACAAATATGTCTATTCCTCAACTCAAGCCCGCTGATGAAAAAGAATCAAAAGTCTATGCACCTTTTTTTCCAGAGCAGAGGCGCAAGTCTTTACCCTACGCTATAGCTCTCTACAAGCTCAAAACCTTGGAAGGTGCCAGAAAAATTGAAGGTGGCGAGGAGATTCCGTTTGTAGCTAGTTGGAATATTTCATCACTGCCGATCGATTTAACCCGCTGTCGGGTCTTGTTTGATGGTAATGCTGAACTCAGCTACGAAGTAACGATGCAAAGCTCGGATTTTGTGAATTGCTTGATTGAGGTACTGATGATTTTTCAGCGCACTCGCACCGTCGATTTTTCTAAAGTTTTTTACCGGAAGCTAATGCGGATGGATGAGTGATTTTTTTCACACCCCTACTCTCGAAATTCTGCAATAGACTGGCGCTATAACTGGCGCACCAGTAGTGTAAATCGACCACCACAGGGACTTTACACTACTGGTGCGCCATTCCTATTTGAAAACTGCTGTATTTGTTGTCGAACAGCCCCAAAGCCTATTTCTGACATTTGTGTGCGATCTATCGGCAACACAAATTTCCCCCACTAAATATCAACTTTTATCCTAATTATTACAATCCTGGACGCAAAAAACTTGGTTTATGAGAAAAAATCGTCGCTCTTGCAGCCTGAGATCTTGACGCCGAAACCGGGTTTTTGACCCCGCGCGTAAGTCCTGTATTAATATTTGTAAAAGTCTTACGTGATATTACTGATATAGCTTACGATCAAAATTAACTCATCATATACAGATTAAAACCGACAAATATTTGCAAAGAGGTATATTATGGCTCTGATAACTAAGGATCTCAATACTCCTGCTTTGACTGCCCAGCAACTTGCCGAATTTATCATTGGAGATACAGGCACTGTTGTTGCTGGTACTGCGAAATTTACGGGTGACAATCGAGCGTCGGGCACTTTCGGCGGCGGGATATCAGAAGGGATAAATGTCGAAGCTGGGGTGATTTTCAGCACCGGAGAAATTAAGAATGCTAACGGGCCTAATAATTCAGACGGTAAGAGTTCCAGCTTAGCGAGTGCTGGCGATCCAGTGACTCTCGATCCGCTTGTTGCTCCTGACACGACAAAAAATGCTGCTGTTTTGGAGTTTGAGTTCATCGCAAAGCAAAGTCAGTTTAGCTTGGAATACGTGTTTGCTTCTGAAGAATACAATGAGTACGTCGGGAGCTTCAACGATGTATTTGCCTTTGTTTTGAATGGGGTCAACATTCCCTTGATTCCTGGGACGAACCAACCAGTTTCCATCAACACTATTAATAAGAACAAAAACTCAGCATTTTACATAGACAACGACCCCACTACCTATGGTTTGGGGAAAACTCCTTATAACACGCAATTTGACGGTTTT
Source organism: Microcoleus sp. (assembly GCF_041354475.1). Taxonomy (NCBI): domain Bacteria; kingdom Bacillati; phylum Cyanobacteriota; class Cyanophyceae; order Oscillatoriales; family Microcoleaceae; genus Microcoleus; species Microcoleus sp. The sequence continues at coordinate 21,161 of NZ_JBGJZU010000032.1, read as the reverse complement.
ACCAAGTTGTTAACCGCTCAAGGAACCGTAATCCCGAATATCACGAATAAACTGAGGATTGCGATCGCCGACACTCGCGATAGTGCCTTGGACTCGGCAATTTTCTTGAACGTTCCGCCCAGCTTCAATTTCTCCCAACCTACATATCAAGTCAAGGAAGATGGAAAAGTAATCGGGGCAGCAGTTACCATCAACCGCACAGGCATTACCAACGGCACTTCCAATATTGACGTAAAATTAACTAACGGCAGCGCCACAGGCGGCGCTACCTTGGGATTAGGGGTAGATTTTGTATTCACCACCCAAACTGTCAACTTTGCACCCAATCAAACCACTGCGGAAGTTATCATTCCCATCAACGATGACAGCTTAGTTGAACCGACAGAAAATCTGACTCTGACATTAACAAATCCCGCCAATGCCAGGATCGGCATCACCCAGAATACTGCGACCTTAAATATTACCGACAACGACACCACAGGGATTACCATTACCTCAAGCGGTGGCAACACGGCAGTCACCGAAAGTGGCACTACAGACACCTACACAGCGGTACTCAACAGCCAGCCCGCTAGCTTAGTCATTCTGACTGTTAAACCCGACAACCAGACAGACTTGGGGACTGGCGCAGGAAACCCGATCGCCCTCAACTTCACCCCCCTTAACTGGAACGTTCCGCAAACCGTCACTGTCAAGGCAGCAGACGATGCTGTGGCGGAAGCCAGCCCCCACACCAGCACTATTCTCCACACAGCCAGCAGTGCCGATCCCAACTACGACGGCAGCACCCCACCCATCAGAATAGACGGTACTGCTATTTCTACCCTCACAGCTAACATCACCGACAACGACACTGCACAGGTAAAAATTACCGAAACTGGCGGCACCACAAAACTCGGCGAAGGCGGGGCTAGCGATAACTATACGGCGGTGTTAACCAGCCAGCCAACGGCCGATGTTACTGTCACTGCCTTCCCAGACAGTCAAAGCGATGTGGGGACAGGAGGCGGAAACCCGATCGCCCTGAAATTTACTGCCGACAACTGGAACGTGCCTCAACTGGTGACTGTGCAAGCCGTGGACGATGCTGTAGACCAAGGCACGCACTCCAGTACGATCGCCCACAAAGTCACCAGTACAGACGCGAAATACAACCTGATTCCTACGGCCTCAGTGACGGCCCAAATTACCGACAACGATACCGCCGGAGTCACGATTAGCCCTGCAAACACAACTGCTACTGAAGGTGGCGCCGCAGGCAGTTACAAAGTAGCCCTGACTAGCAAACCGACGGCACCTGTTAAGGTCAACTTCAATACGGGCATTCAAATCCAGTCGATTTCCACATTTACCTTCACCTCAGACAACTGGAACCTACCGCAGACAGTTACGGTGAAAGCTACCGACGACAGTTTAGTAGAAGAGCTGCACACAGGCACAATTAACCACAGCATCGCCGCCGGTAGCGCGGCCGAATATCTGCCCGTGGCCATCGCCCCGGTAACAGTCAGCATTACCGATAACGATATCGCTAATCCCAGTACGCCCAGCGTGACGATCGCACCTGCGAGCACCAATGCTACCGAAGGCGGCGCGACAGGCAGTTACAAAGTCTCCCTCAACACCAAACCAACTGCTAACGTTACCGTCAATGTCGCTGCGGGGAGTCAAATCAATGCGATCGCCCCGCTTGTTTTCACCCCGGTTAACTGGAATGCGCCGCAAACAGTAACGGTGACAGCCACCGACGACACTGTTGTCGAAGGAACCCACACAGGCACGATCAACCACAGCGTCGCCACAGGCAGTGCTGCCGAATACTTGCCAGTGGCGATCGCGCCCGTCACCGTCAGCATCACCGACAACGACACAGCTACCTCAACTGCTGGAGTAAAAATCTCTCCGACAAGCACCACAGCGGCAGAAGGCGGTGTCAATGGCAGTTACAGTGCGGTATTGACTTCCAAGCCTGCAAGCGACGTTAAAGTTAGCTTCGCCACAGACAGTGAAATAGAAGCGATCGCCTCCTTCACCTTCAGTAGCGCTAACTGGAACCTGCCTCAAACCGCCACGGTTAAAGCAGTGGACGACTCGGCCGTGGAAGGAACGCAGCTTAGCACCATCACTGCCAGCGCTAGCAGTACCGATCTCGCTTACAACAAGATCGGCATTCCCAAAGTAGATGTCTTGGTGATCGACAACGACTCCCCCGGCATCGCCGTCACTCCTAACAGCACCAATGCAGCAGAAGGCGGTGCAGCGGGCAGTTACAGCATTGTCCTCACCAAAGCGCCGACGGCTAATGTCACCGTCAATTTCGCGACGGGCGGTGAAATCAATGCGATCGCCCCGATCGTTTTCACTGCCCTTAACTGGAATGTGCCACAAACAGTCACGGTGACAGCCACCGACGACACTGTTGTCGAAGGAACCCACACAGGCACGATCGATCACAGCGTGGCAACAGGCAGCGCAGCCGAATACTTGCCAGTGGCGATCGCCCCCGTTAGCGTCAGCATTACCGACAACGACACAGCTACTACTGCTGGCGTGACTGTTACCCAAACAGGCGGCAGCACCATTGTCGCTGAAGGCGGCACAGCCGACACCTATCAAGTAGCGCTCAACAGCCAGCCCAAAAATGACGTTAAAGTTAGTTTCGCCACAGACAGTCAAATAGATGCGATCGCCTCCTTCACCTTCACTAGCGCTAACTGGAACCTGCCTCAAACCGCCACAGTTAAAGCAGTGGACGACTCGGCTGTGGAAGGAACGCACCTGAGCACCATTACTTTCAGCGCTAGCAGCACAGATCTCGCTTACAACAAGATCGGCATTTCCAAAGTCGATGTGTTGATTCTCGACAACGACTCCCCCGGCATTGCTGTCATCCCCACCAGTACCAATGCCGCAGAAGGCGGTGCAACTGGCAGCTACAGCGTGGTTCTCACCAAAGCGCCGACGGCTAATGTCACCGTCAATTTTGCCGCCGGCAGTCAAATAGATGCGATCGCGCCTCTGGTTTTCACTCCCGCTAACTGGAATGCAGCGCAAAATGTCACCGTCAAAGCTACCGACGACACCATAGTGGAAGGAACCCACACCGGGTTGATTTTTTCCAGCGTCGCCCCCGACAGCGCTGCCGAATACTTGCCAGTGGCGATCGCGCCCGTTAGCGTCACCATCGCCGACAACGACATCGCCCCGCCGACACCGACACCAATCATCAATTTTTCGCCCACCATTATCGTGCCGACGCCGACACCCCCACCGACGCCGACACCAATCATCAATTTTTCGCCCACCATTATCGTGCCGACACCGACACCCCCACCGACGCCGACACCAACCCCAACCCCCCTCTCGGAAACAACTCCTGTCCTAACCCCGCAGCCAACCGAAGATCCAGATTGCATTTGCGCGCAAATTACCTTACCGGAGATCAGTCGTCTTCAGGGTTTCAATCGTGTTGACAACAACCTGGTTGGTGGAGATACAAACGAGACGGTTACTGGCGGCAGTGGCGGTGATGGCATCAATGGTTTGCCTGGAGAAGACGTTCTTGTCGGTTTGGCTGGGAACGACAACCTCTTTGGCGGATTGATCAGCAACATTCCTGTTGGGCCTTCTGCCGATCGCGACTTGCTAGACGGTGGGCCCGGTGACGACTACCTCAACGGTCAAGCAGGCTACGACACCCTGTTGGGCGGTGAGGGCAACGACGCTGGTTTCGGTGGCAAAGATAACGACGCGATCTGGGGCGGACTCGGTGCTGACACCCTTGAGGGCGAGGAAGGAAACGATACTCTTTACGGTGGCACCAACACCGAATCTGACCGCGATCGCGCCGGAAACGACTTGTTATTCGGTGGCACAGGAAATGACTTACTCTACGGTCAAGATGCCTCTGATAGTCTTTCTGGCGGTGAGGGGAGCGATACTGCCCGTGGTGGCAAAGGGAACGATGTAATTTTAGGCGATGGTGGCAGCGACTCGCTGTTGGGCGACCAAGGCAATGACTCTATCTGCGGCGGCGAGGGCGATGACACGGTGTATGGGGATATCGGCAGCGCCCTGCCTGTCGGGGTTGTTGGCGGTCAAGACCAAGTGTGTGGCGGGGAAGGCAATGACCTGCTGTTCGGCAATGAAGGCAGCGATACCATCAACGGCGATGCTGGCAACGATACGATTTTGGGGGGCAAAGACAGTGACAGCTTGGTGGGCGGGGAAGGCGACGACTTGCTCATCGGCGATGAGGGCAGTGATACTTTGCTCGGTGGCGGCGGGCGCGATTTATTTTTCTTGACATCAGGACAAGGAAGTGATACCGTTTATGATTTCAGGAAAGGGGAAGATTTGCTAAGTTTAGCCGGCGGTTTGACTTTCGCTCAACTGAGCATTAGCCACAGTACAAACGGGCAAGATGCCAGTCCCACTACATTCATCAGAATTGCCAACTCTGGGGAACTCTTAGCCGTTTTGAATGGGGTGCAAGCAAGCGCGATCGCGCCCTCGGATTTCGTTCAAATTTTGCGACTCGGTAGCTGAGAGGACAACGCCTACGGCGCTTGTGATCGAAACTCAATCTACAGCCCTTGAACTTCGATCGGGCTGGCATCGAATCAACCTTTGGGCGCTCGAAATGCCAGCCCACTGCACCAGACAATTGATGTGTTTAGGCAAGATCTACCAGTCCTCTCCTAAACAGTTTATTGCTGGCAGCACCAGATATCAGTTTGAACGAGCGCGATCCCACTAATAATTAATCACTAATAATACCTATCGATTTAAAATTATAAATCGAGTATAATATTATTGCCAAATTGAGTCGCAGTGCAGAAATACTGTTGAATAAACTAAATTTATTGAAATATAACGGTTCTCAAAGGAGTGAAGTTCAAAATAGAGAGGTTGGGTTGAGGTTCCCGTTACCCAATTCTTCATTTAAAATAAGGTGTTGGGTTTGGCGATCGCAAGAGTCTAACCTACTTCATCTATTTGAGAAACGCTATAGACAGGTGCAAATTGAGGAGTAAAGGCTTACCGAAATTGACTAAATATTTACTGATCGGTTCCACTAAAGCTTACAGTGGCAAGTCCGCTATCGCCCTGGGGATAGCACTCGGACTCCGGGAACAAGGATTGACCGTCGCCTACGGCAAACCCCTGGGAACTTCTTTTAACTCTGATGTACCTGGTGCCGAAGAGGAAGACGTGCGCTTCGCGATCGAGACCCTGAAGCTCAAAGATACCCAAATGCCATCTACTCTGCTTGCTTTGGACGAAGAAACTGTTCACAAGCGACTGCGAGGAGAAGATCGGACTGATTACCGCCAGTCTCTAGCGGAATATGTCCAAGGCCAAAGTACAGACTTAGTGCTGCTAGAAGGTCCTGCTAATTTGGAGGAAGGCAGTCTGTTTGACTTGTCTTTGCCTCAAGTGGCCCAGGCCGTTGATGCCTCTGTGCTGCTGGTGACACGCCCGATCGATCTGTTTGTAGATGATTTGCTTTCAGCTAAGCAACGTTTAGGTTCCCGTTTGCTAGGTGTCGTCCTCAACGACGTTCCCTCCGACAAACTCGAATCCATCGCCTCCACTGTGCGACCTTTTCTGGAAGCAAAAGGAATTCCTGTGTTGGGAATGCTACCGAGAAGCGCTTTGCTACGCAGTGTCAGCGTCAAAGAACTGGTTCACCAATTGAAAGCTGAGGTACTGTGTCGCCCAGACCGTTTGGATTTGATGGTCGAAACCTTGACAATTGGTGCAATGAATGTTAGTTCCGCTCTCAAGTATTTCCGCAAAGCCAGAAATATGGCAGTGGTGACAGGGGGCGATCGCACCGACATCCAGTTGGCCGCTCTGGAAAGCTCTACTCAGTGCTTAATTCTGACAGGACACTTGCCTCCTTCTCCCCTGGTCATCGGCAGAGCAGAAGAAATGGAAATTCCAGTGTTGTCTGTGGATTTAGATACCTTAACCACTGTGGAAATTATCGACAGCACCTTTGGCAACGTGCGCCTGCACGAGACCATTAAGGTGGAATGCGTTACTCAACTAATGGCAGAGCATTTTGACATTAACGCACTGATGGCTTCCCTAACCCTGGGTGATTAAATTCCTATCTAAGGAAAAAATAAGTAGCCAGAAGCAAAAAGGAAGTCTCAATTTTTGATTCTTCCTACTTCTGCTTATGATAGTTGACACTCCCCTGCCTGAAGGCGAGGGGATTCTTGGTTCTGCGACATACCTTAAAACTATCTATCCTTGCGGCAGTGTTTAAACCAGGTATCCGTTCAAAAGAACCAAATATCGAGCTTAATTTAGATAGCCTCAGAGGGTTTGTCTCCCCAAGCTATTGATTTTATGGCATTGGCCTTCTTCCTTGTGGCTTTTTGCTGGTTCCGGGTGGTATATTTGTGATGAGAGGATTTATTCCTCATCCAGTCCGATCGGGTAAATCTGTAATTCTTAACTTCTTTTTGGCTCCAATAGCTATTCCGTCTGCTAGAATCCACAACGTAGTTTTATTTAATTTAATAAATTCTTTGAGTCAATCAATTGAGCTACCCAGAGTTGATGATTTTTTACAAGAACTTGCGGCAATCCAGCAAACAAGCTCCAAGCGGCTTGCTCTTTTGGGTTCTCGCCATGTTCCAATTACCCACCAGCAGCTAATTGAGATGCTGAGCTACGCCTTAGTTTTGTCTGGTAATCAGCTCATAACTTCTGGCGCTACAGGCACCAATTCAGCCGCGATTCGGGGGGCGATGCGAGCAGATCCCAATCTGCTGACCGTGATTTTGCCACAAAGCATGAGCCGCCAGCCACGAGAGTCTCGCGAGCAGCTAGAACAAGTGATACATTTGGTAGAAAATCCCAAAAATGACAGTTTGTCTCTCCCAGAAGCAAGCGCCCTGTGCAATCAGGAGATTATTTCTCGGTGTCAGCAACTGCTCTGTTTTGCTTTTCACGAAAGTCACACTTTGCTGAAAACTTGTCAGGATGCAGAGGAACAGCGCAAGGTCGTTACTCTATTCTATTTTGATTGAAATGCGAGGCGGATAATGCTATTGGGATTACCTGTTTCGGTTATTCTGCTTGATTGTATTGTTGCTGCGGCCGCCCTGGTGTACGCCCCGTTTTTGGTGGTTGCCTACGCCCGCTTGCAGTTAGGCTACGATCAAGCAGCGCCCCGCGCTATGTTTGAGAAATTACCTGCTTACGCTCAACGGGCTACTTGGGCTCACCAAAATTCCTTTGAGACGTTTATGCTGTTTTCAGCGGCAGCTTTGATGGCTTTTGTGACGGGGGTAGATTCGGAGGTGGCTGGTTGGGCTGCGATCGCTTTTACGATCGCCCGGTTGTTGTTTTCCGTTTTCTATATCCTGAATGTACCACTGGGGCGATCGCTCATGTTTGCCATTAGTTCTTCTTGCACTGTCACTCTATTTTATTTCAGTTTGATGGCTGTTAATAACTAATTGTTATTGGTGATTGGTTATTGGTTGTTGGTGATTGGTTGTTGGTGATTGGTGATTGGTTGTTGGTGATTGGTTATTGGTTATTGGTTATTTGTATTAATTCCAATCGCCAATCTCCCAATTTCCTCCCCCCTTGGGGGGGTAAGCCAATTCCCTATTCCCAATCCCCAATTCCCAATTCCCAATTCCCAATTCCCCATTCCCCATTCCCCATTCCCCATTCCCCATTCCCCATTCCCAATTCCCAATTCCCAATTCCCCATTCCCCATTCCCAATTATCATTTTATGGCAGCCAGTTATTCCTTTGATATTGTGAGCGACTTCGACCGTCAAGAATTAGTTAATGCTGTTGACCAAACAACACGGGAAATTCAAAGTCGCTACGACCTGAAAGACACCAAAACCACCGTGGAATTAGGTGCTGAATCCATTATTGTCAATACCGACAGTGAATTCACCTTGGATGCAATTCACACTGTTTTGCAAACTAAATCTGCCAAACGCAATTTGTCTCTGAAAATTTTTGATTATGGCAAAATTGAAGCGGCTAGTAACAGTCGGGTTCGCCAAGAAATTAAACTAAAAAAAGGGATTGACCAGGAAATTGCCAAAAAAATTACTAAATTAATTCGAGATGAATTTAAAAAGATTCAAGGATCGATTCAAGGCGATGCGGTGCGGGTTTCTGCCAAAGATAAAGATGATTTGCAGTTGGTAATTCAACGATTGAAGCAAGAAGATTACCCCGTAGCGTTGCAGTTTACCAATTATAGGTAAAATTTTGAAAGCTAACTCAAAGATAGAATTGAGATCTAGCCGGATTTTAGTTACCCACCAATTCCCTAACCAAATTAGCCAAACGCTCTGCACTGTCTGTCACAGCTAATTGAGCAGCAGCTTGGGACATTTTTGCCAAATATTGAGTGTCGCTAAGTAAATGTAAAACTTTACTTTGCAAAATATCAGCAGTTAATTCACTTTGACGAAATACCAAAGCCGCTCCCGAAGCGGCAAATACTTCGGCATTAAAACTTTGGTGGTTGTCCGCGGCGAAAGGAAAAGGAATTAAAATAGCAGGCATTCCCGTCACTGCTAATTCTGTCATAGCACTAGCACCCGATCGACTAATTGCTAAATTTGCCCGGTGCAATAAACCAGCCACATTATCATAAAATGGCATCGATATATATTGTGCGTGCTGCAAACTTTCAGCATCCGGGTCATTATTTCCGGTGAGGTGAACTACCCAAGCACCCGCATCAAACCAAGCAGGAGCACACTGTCTCACTAACTGATTAACTGCGACAGCACCTTGAGAGCCACCCATAACTAAAATTACAGGTACGTTGTCAGGAATTGGTAAATTGAGAGGTTCGCGAGTCAGGAATTGCGATCGCACCGGCGTACCAGCAAACACAGTTTTGGCGCGGGGTAAATACTGGGCTGCGGCTTCAAATCCGATCGCCACTGCACTGCAAATAGGACTAAACCAACGAGTCACTTTACCCGGAAAAACATTAGATTCGTGAAGAATCACCGGCAAACCCAAAGAGCGAGCGGCCAAAATTGCCGGTGCTGCGATGTAACCTCCGGTAGTAAATACTCCGTGAAACTTTCCCTGTTTGAGCAATCGGCGCACTTGCAGAATCGAGCTAGCGAGACCACCTAAAATTCGCACTGTACCGAGTCCAAATCGCTGCTGAAAGCCTTCAACGGCGATGGTGTGGAGGGGGTAAAGGGAGGAGACTAACTGAGTCTCCATGCGGTCGGGAACTCCCAGCCATTCGATGTGACAGTCATGCAACTGTTCAGCGGTGGCGATCGCCGGAAATAAATGTCCTCCTGTGCCACTAGCTGCAATCAACAACCGGATAGGGGATTTTGTCAAGGTATTTGTCTCTGTTACAAGTTCCACAGCTCGATCGATTTTGGGTTTAACGTTTTAGATTATTATGCTGATTTTTCCGGCAGTTTCAGCCAATTTCCCATCAGCCATCTAAAATTAGATAGTGCCGTGTTCCGCTCAGTTGTCAGTCTTCGTTGCAGGCGAACCATTGTCCGCTGCACGACCCCTGACAAATAACCAAATTATCATCTAATGCGTAATTTTTTGAATTTAGTGCCAAGTGTATCTCAGTATTGGACCAGCGATCGGCGCAAAAAAGCCGATCGCCCGTACATCCGCTTGTCGGCTCCCCTGAGCGTAGTCGAAAGCTCGATCGCCCCTTTGTTGATCTGTTTGACAGTTCTCAGTAGTAGCATACTGCATCCGGCCCAGGCCAGAGCCCAAGGAGTGCGGGAGGCGAATCCCAGAGTACAAGCTCAAACCCCTACAGCGGCACCGGCGGAATTGACAAAACTGCTAACAGAAATTGACGCAGCGGCAAATCGTCGCGATGTCAAAGCAGTCATGGCATTTTATGGTCAAAACTTCACTCATTCTGACGGATTGAACAGTCAGAATATGGAAACAGCATTAACTCAACTTTGGCAGCGCTATCCCAGTTTAAATTACCGCACAGAGCTCAAATCTTGGAAAGCCGAAGGCAGCGCGATTGTTGCTGAAACCGTGACTACAATCGCCGGCACTCAGAAAAAAGACGGCAGAGACTTAACTCTCAAAGCTACTATTCGTTCTCAGCAGCGCTTTGAAGGTCAAAAAATAGTCAAACAAGAGATTTTAGCAGAACAAACTCAGCTTAGTTCGGGCAAAAATCCTCCCACGATTCAAGTGAACTTGCCAGAGCAAGTTAAGGTGGGTGAAGACTACCATTTTGATGCAATTGTTCGAGAGCCGATCGGGGATGACATTTTAATAGGAACTGTGGTGGAAGCACCAGTCGGCGAGCAAACATCCATCAAGCCCCCACAAGTCGATTTAGAGTTGTTGAATTCCGGGGGAATTTTTAAAGTAGGTAAAGCTCCAGCCACACCGGAAAATCGCTTCGTTTCAGCAGTATTGATGCGACAAGGTGGTATAACCACAGTCACTGTGCGCTTGCGAGTTGTCAAGTAAAGATGTTATTGGTTATTGGTAACAGGTTATTGGCAAAAACCCACAACTAATAACTAATCATTCATGACCAATAACTAATAACTAATAACTAATAACTAATAACAAAAATGATTTCTATCCAAAATCAAATTGTTTTAATTACCGGTGCCAGTAGCGGTATAGGAGCAGCCTGTGCCAAGATATTTGCTAGGGGTGGCGCTAAACTAATTTTAGCAGCGCGACGCATCGACAAGCTCGATCGACTGGCAAAGGAACTGGTAGAAACCGGATTAATAGCATCGGCCAACCAAATCTATTTGCTAGAGTTAGACGTGCGCGATCGCCCAAAAGTCGAATCCGCTGTAAATACACTTCCCGAAGCTTGGAAAGCGATCGATATTCTGATTAACAATGCCGGGTTAAGTAGAGGCTTAGACAAACTGCACGAAGGGAACTTTCAAGACTGGGAAGAAATGATTGATACCAATGTAAAAGGCTTGCTTTACATGACTCGCTACATCGTACCCGGAATGGTAAATCGAAGTCGCGGTCATGTAATCAATATTGGTTCCATTGCAGGTCGCGAAACATACCCAAAAGGCAATGTTTATTGTGCTACCAAAGCGGCGGTAAAAGCAATTTCCGAAGGGTTAAAACAAGACCTATTAGGAACACCAGTCCGAGTCACACAGATAGAACCAGGTTTAGTGGAAACAGAATTTAGCAATGTCAGGTTTCACGGCGACGCAGAAAAAGCCAAAAATGTCTATCAAGGATTAACACCGCTTACTGGTGATGATGTAGGCGATGTCGTGTATTTTTGTGCGACGCGATCGCCCCACGTTAATATTAGCGAAATTTTGCTAGTTCCCACAGACCAAGCCACTGCAACCCTAGTTCACCGAAAATAGTTTGGATTTTTAACTGAGGATTTTCCGGATCTAGATAACATCCCTGGGAAAGTAGATTGGTAGATGCACCCTGATTGATTGATAACTCCCGACCAAACATGGCCGGGTTTTTTGTCTATGACAGCCACAGCGCCAAACATATCCGTCCCTCTGCGGTCAAAAAATCAAATTCATCCTGAACATCCCTCCAGCCCATGAAAAGTAAATAAAGATGCACCCTGATTAATAACCCCAGCCAAATTTGGCCGGGGTTTTTTTTGTCTACTAATATCAAATCCGTTGACATCGGAATTATTATTTCTCTCTTCTCTTTCTCTGTGTCCTCTGTGTTCTCTGTGGTTTAATCATTCCCATACAACCGGAAACGATATAACTCCCGACCAAATTTGACCGGGTTTTTTTTTGTCTAGTACAACCCCAGCGCCAAACCTCCGCGTCCTTCTGCGGTAAAAAAAATCAAATTCATCCTGAAAGAGGTCTGAACCTACCGGAGACTATATTAGTAGATGCACCCTGATTAATTAACTCCCGACCAAATTTGGCCGGGTTTTTTTTGTCTACTAAAGCCCCAGCGCCAAACCTCCGCGTCCTTCTCCGGTGAAAAAATCAAATTCATCCTGAAAGAGGTCTGAACCTACCGGAGACTATATTAGTAGATGCACCCTGATTAATTAACTCCCGACCAAATTTGGCCGGGTTTTTTTTGTTTACTAAAGCCCCAGCGCCAAACATCTGCGTCCTTCTGCGGTAAAAAAAATCAAATTCATCCTGAAAGAGGTCTGAACCTACCGGAAACTTGATAAGTAGATGCACCCTGATTAATTAACTCCCGACCAAATTTGGCCGGGTTTTTTTTGTCTACTAAAGCCCCAGCGCCAAACATCTGCGTCCCTCGGCGGTGCAAAAAATCAAATTCATCCTGAAAGAGGTCTGAACCTACCGGAAACTTGATAAGTAGATGCACCCTGATTAATTAACTCCCGACCAAATTTGGCCGGGGTTTTTTTTGTCTACTAAAGCCCCAGCGCCAAACATCTGCGTCCTTCTGCCGTAAAAAAATCAAATTCATCCTGAAAGATGTCAGAACCTACCGGAAACTTGATCAGTAGATGCACCCTGATTAATAACCCCAGCCAAATTTGGCCGGGGTTTTTTTTGTCTAGGACAGCCAAGACGATTTTTCAAAGAAAGTGGGTTTTTTGCGTCTACGACTGTTTGCCATCGAAGGAATCGTTTAGCCTAAAGCACTTCAAAAGACTGCACCTCAAGCACAGGCCCGATCATCGCAAAAGTCATAATGTCCTTACGCACCAAACCTTTGACACGGACTTTCAAACCCTCTTTTTTCAGTTCAGAAGAAGCATCCTTAAGTTCATAAGTTTCCCCATCTTCGCCCACCAAGGCCCAAGTACCAGGTCCGAAGCCTTGGCGTTCAATTACACCCTTGACTGTAATACTCATGCTGACTGAACCTCTGTTTTAATTGCTAAACGTGCTAGCCCGAAACATAGAAAAGCATTGACAATTAAAAATGTTTGTGCTACTAAACCAGTTCCCAATCCCCAAACACTGGGAGACACAAAAGCATTGACTGCTAAACTGCTAGCAAAGCCGATAGATGTGGCGATCGCAATCCATTTCCACTGTGGATGTCCCAACAGCAACACAATTAAAATCCCCGGAATCAACACACTAGCAAACATCGGATTTAGCATACTGCTGCCATTAATTGCGCCACCAAGTTCGGGAATAGAACTGCCCATCACCCGCAGCGGCCATTGCGGCAGGTCAAATACAAACAAATTTCTGAGGAAAAAGAACCCAGAACTACCAGCCATCAAACCGCCCGAAAAACCCCAAGTCCACTGGAAGGGGAAATAGTTCCGCAACAAGAAAGCCAGCAGATAGGAACCGAGTACCATTGCAATCTTAGGTAACAGCGCCACAGCACCGCCATCGATCCAGAAATGGGGACTGAGATAGCCATTGTCATGCAACCAGCGGAAGAAATCGCGGAAGTTGATTTGGCCTCTGCGGGCTAGCTGAACAGCCGCGGCGGCGTCGAGGTTTCCGGCACCAAAATGGTTGAGGGGGTCTTCGCCCACAACTCGCGCCGATTGTAAAAGTACGCTGCGAATTTGGTCTGGTTCTTGGATACCGGAGGCTTTGATCAGGGCTGCAACGGCGGCAACGTGGGGAGATGCCATGCTTGTACCTTGGTAGCCTTCAAAAATTTCTGCACCAGTTTCTGGGTCGATCGTACTTTGGAGAATTTTCCCAGTTTCAGAACCACCGGGGGCTGAAATGTCAACTCCCGCGCCGAAATTGGAGTAAGAAGCTTTTTCGTCGTCCGGGCCGAGGGCAGAAACGCCGATGACGTGGGGATAACGGGCTGGATAAGAGGCGGAACTATCGCCCGAATTGCCGGCGGCTGCGATGACGACAACGCCTTTACTGTGGGCGTAGTCGATCGCCTCTGCCATTAACTGACTTTCGCCACCACCACCGAGACTCATGTTAATCACATCAGCCCCATTATCCGCCGCAAATTTGATGGCTTCGGCGATGTCAGCAACGGTACCGCCACCACTACCACCCAAGACTTTGAGTGGCATTAAGGCTGCTTCGTAAGCAATGCCAGCAACACCGTAATTGTTGTTAGTTGATTGGGCGACTGTACCAGCGACGTGAGTACCATGGCCGTTGTCATCAAAGGCTTCGGCGCGATCGTTTACAAAGTCGTAGCCCGGTACAAATTTGGTTTCTTTTAAGTCCGCAACTGGGGAGATTCCCGTATCAATTATCGCTACTGTTGTGCCACTGCCTTTGGTTTCGTTCCAGGCAGATTCTACATTGATGCTGCGGAGATTCCACTGTTTGTTATACATGGGGTCGTTGGGAATCTCGAAAGCGCTGTAAACGTAGTTTGGTTCAATGTATTCGGTATCTTTAGCCAAATTTGATTTTTTCAGGGCATTTAACAAACTGCGATCGCCCTTGACAACATACACATTATCCTGTTGGGAAAACTCGCTATTGAGTTGGGGATTGACGTGGTACTTGTTGGCGATCGCCTCTACTTGTTTGACAATCTCAACAGCACCAACATCTTCGCGGAAATCCAGCAAAATAGAATCATAGGTCCCTTGAGTCGCCAATCCTGGGAAACTAGAAATTGCCCAGCCGAGTCCGATAAAAAATAAGCACAGAACGAAAAACTTTTTCATGCCAATGATCCTTGTAGGGAAGGCTTGCTCACCACCATAACCCAATTTTAACCCCTTGTCATTGGCACCAACAGCTATCAATTTGCGATGAGGGAATTAAACCCGCAGAAGCTGCTAGTTTACCAGCATTGCTGTATTCGGTTAAGTTTCCCCTGACATAAATCTAAAATTTAAAATAGTTTCAAAAGCGCGATCTATTTCCAGCGATCGGTCAAATAATAAGTAAGTCCACCTAATTAAATGCAAGATCCAAATCGCTCAAAAGCTTACTGGCTTGCTATTCTTCACATCGATCTTCTTCCTGAATTTCCCCCCTTGGGGGGGGGTAGGGGGGGGTGAATTCTTCCTTCTACTTAAAAAAATATTTGAAATTTTAGGTGGCTTGATGCCACCTAAAATCAGTCGTCTAGTATTCCCATTCAGTTTAAGAACGGGAATACTAGAGCAATGGGTTAGAACAAGAACAACTCAGAGTTGCCCGAAGCTCCCAAATTGACATCGACAGTTGCAAACAAACTGTTGCCACCAAGCGTAGAACCGTTGCTATCGTAATACAGTTTAGTAACTGCACCATCGTAGAGAGCAATAATCGACGGGCCAGTCAAAGTTGACTCGATCCCACTTACAGTAGCAACTGTGCTGCTATAAGCGTAGAAACTCGAACCCAAAGGCCCAGAACCAGTCGTAAAGGCAGCAAAACCAGTTTTGTCGAGGTTAATTACATCATCAGCAGTGCTGTAATTGGTAATTAAATCCCCGCCACCAACAGAAGTTCCACTGAAGACAAACACATCCGAACCAGCACCGCCGTTGAGAACATTAGTTCCCAAACCGCCGATTAAAGTGTCATTTCCGGCACCACCATTAATGGTATCGTTACCAGGGCCACCGAAGAGACTGTCGTTACCGTCATCCCCAGAGAGACTGTCGTTACCCAAACCACCATTGAAAATATCAGCACCAGAACCGCCGTTCAAAATGTCAGCAAAGTCCGTACCGGTGACGTTATTAACAGCACTATTGCCTGTAAACAATACAGGGGTGGTAAAGTTGTAACCGCCTGCGCCGGAACCGAAGTTGTTAATAGCAACCGGGAAAGTATTTCCAGCAGCAGTCAAGTCAACCACACTACTAGAAGCAGAAACAGTAGTATTACCAGCCGGAGCAGAGCCTAGGGAACCTGTGAATACAAAGTCCGAGGTGCCCAAACTCACAGCAGCAGTACCAAAGTTAGCCACTGTGGTAGAACCACCAGGTGCAGTACCGTTGGAGTCAAACACCAACACAGTCTCGTTAGCTGCATTCGTAAATACGAAGAAACCAGGAGTGGTGGAAGAGCCTAGAGCCTTAGTTTGAGCAGCTTCGACAGTGGCATAAGTACCGCCGGTAAAAATCACCAACTCTTTACCAGTAATATCAGGAGCACTACCGCTAACAGCATCAAAGTTAGTTGTAGTCAAATTGCCGAAAGCGCCGCTA
>NZ_JBGJZU010000032.1:0-4967 GCF_041354475.1 Microcoleus sp. | reverse complement strand
CCAAACTCACAGCAGCAGTACCAAAGTTAGCCACCGTGGTAGAACCACCAGGTGCAGTACCGTTGGAGTCAAACACCAACACAGTCTCGTTAGCTGCATTCGTAAATACGAAGAAACCAGGAGTGGTGGAAGAGCCTAGAGCCTTAGCTTGAGCAGCTTCGACAGTGGCATAAGTACCGCCGGTAAAAATCACCAACTCTTTACCAGTAATATCAGGAGCACTACCGCTAACAGCATCAAAGTTAGTTGTAGTCAAATTGCCGAAAGCGCCGCTAACGAACTGCAATTTGTCAACTCCAAAAGCGAAGTCGGTAATGGTATCACCACCGTCCAAGGGGCCATTGTAAACAAAGATATCAGCACCGGAACCGCCAGTGAGCAAATCTGCACCGATGCCACCGTTGAGAGTATCTGCACCGCTACCGCCACTGATAATATCAGCACCGGAACCACCGTTCAAAATATCAGCAAAAGCCGTACCTGTAACGTTATTTACACTGTCATTCCCGATGAACAATACAGGGCCGCTGAAATTGTAACCGCCGGCGCCGGAACCGAAGTTGTTAAAGGCGACGGGATAAGTATTGTTAGGAGCATTTAAGTCAACAATACTGTTATTAGGCGGTGGAGTTGGAGCAGAGCCTAGGGAACCTGTAAACACAAAGTCCGAGGTGCCCAAACTCACAGCAGCAGTACCAAAGTTAGCCACCGTGGTAGAACCACCAGGTGCAGTACCGTTGGAGTCAAACACCAACACAGTCTCGTTAGCTGCATTCGTAAATACGAAGAAACCAGGAGTGGTAGAAGTGCCTAGAGCCTTAGCTTGAGCAGCTTCGACAGTGGCATAAGTACCTTGTGTGAAAATCACCAACTCTTTGCCAGTAATATCAGGAGCACTACCGCTAACAGCATCAAAGTTAGTTGTAGTCAAATTGCCGAAAGCGCCACTGACGAACTGCAATTTGTCAACTCCTGACTTAAAGTCAAGAATTTTATCGCCACCTTCTTTCGTTGTGGTGTAAGCAAAGATATCAGCACCGCTACCGCCTGTCAGGAGATCCGCACCGAGGCCGCCTGTAATCGTATCGTTGCCGTCACCGCCGTTGATGCTATCACTAAAATTGCTGCCAACAATGTTGTCATCGCCTGCTAAACCATCGAATTTAATTCCCACTGGAGAAGTGCTGAAATTCACATTGTCAGGGCCGGGAGTACCGACAGGAAGATTTAGCGGTGGGCCAGTGAACACAAAGTTACTGACTTTGAAGCTAAATTTCACTGAGAAACTAGCGACAATTTCAAAGCGAACCCCAACTGAAAATACCAGCACATTACGGCCTGTCTCGGCATCTGTAAACTGACAGAATACAGGCTGTTCGCTATTTCCGCCTAAAGCTTTAAACCGTGCTTGCAAAGTTGCAATGCTGGTGACGGTGGTATCAGTGCTGAAGTCGAGCAAATTATTGCTGCCGATGCTGCCAACAACAGAACTAGCAGTAATCTCAATTTTGGTGAAGCTAGCCGCGCTGAAACCAAAAGCAGCATTAGAGAACTCTAAAAAATCGTCATCGACTTTAAAGTCAGTAATTAAGTCTGCGTCTGAAACTTTGGTGATGCCTTCGCGGGATTTCTTGTAACTATACCGATTCTTCCCAGCACCACCACTGAGAATATTTGTGCCTTCTCCACCTTCGATGGAGTCATCGCCCTCATTTCCGGTTAATGTGTCATTCCCAGCACCGCCAATGATTTTGTCGCTGCCTATGCCACCTTCGATGGAGTCCTCGTCATCGCCGCCTTCGATGTCGTCCTCGCCTTCGTCGCCTTTAATTTTGTTTTTACCCTTCCCTCCTTTGATCTTGTCCGAACCCTTACCAGCTTTTATGTCATCGTCACCATCGCCGCCCTCGATGTCGTCATCGAGCACAGAACCGACAATCACTTGAGGAGCTGTATTGCCAGCAAAATTAAAGACAGTTTGAACAACATTCAAACTGAATTTCTGATTGGTGACAGTAGTTTTGCCGTCGGTAACTTTAAAGCCAAAACTAACGGCACCGGTGAAGCTAGCTACGCCTTGGAAAGTTAATGAACCGGCATTAATGTCTGCTTGGGAGAAGGTTAAACCTAGTTGTGTTACTTCTACTCCCTTTAAGAACAGTTTCCCACTGGTAGCAGGAGGTAGTTCCGTCAGCGTGAAGATAATGACGTTGGGACTTTGTTCGCGATCGAAAAACTTCAAATCGCTAGAAGTAATAGTCTGTGTTTTCCCGGAACCAAGAATAACATCGTTGTTAGCTTCCAGTCGCGGAGGAGTGTTAATCGGCGTTAGAGTTGTTACCGTATTGTTTGGGGGAGAAACAGTAACTCCCAAAAAGCTGGCGGCTTTGAGAATACTAGCGTTGACATTCAACAATAGCGCCAGCACAAAGTTACTGCTGCCGCGAATTTCGGTATTGACGCCAACTTGGACAAAGGACAAACTGCTAAAATTTAAGCTGCCAGATACCAGAAATTTGTCATTTTCTGTGAAGTCAGTGATGACTGAATTTGGCCCAGAAGTGCGATCGCTAATGACAAAAATGTCATCTCCAGCACCACCGGTACAGGTATTGTTGCCAGTACCGCCTACGATCGTATCGTTGCCATTACCGCCCATCAAGGTGTCATCGCCTAATCCACCACCGACAACGCTGTCGTCACCGTCGCCGCCGTCTGTCATGTCATTACCGTCACCAGCGACGATGGTATCCTTGCCTGCACCACCCATCACGGTGTCGTCACCGCCACCGCCCATCACGGTGTCGTCGCCGTCGCCACCGTCTGTCATGTCATTGCCGGCACCGCCCATGAGACTGTCGTCGTCAGCGCCACCGACAATGCTGTCGTCGCCGTCATCGCCCATGCAAGTGTCTTTGCCGGCACCGCCCATGATGGTATCCTTGCCTTCACCACCTGTCACGCTGTCGTCGCCGTCGTCACCCATGCAAGTGTCGTCGCCAATACCACCTACAACGGTATCGTCGCCTTTACCACCGTTAACTTGGTCGTTACCAGTGCCGCCGTCGCAATTGTCGTTGCCTAAGTCGCCCCTGACGGTATCGTTGCCTTCGCCACCCTTGGAGGTATCGTTGCCTTTGCCGCCGTAGACGTTATCGCTGCCACTGCCGCCATCAACGTCATCGTTGCCCTCGTTACCGTATACGAAGTCATCGTCATCATCACCTTTGCAGGTATCGTTGCCGCTACCGCCAGTAATGGTATCGTTGCCTTTGCCACCGAAGATGGAGTCGTTGCCGTTGCCGCCGTCGCAGTTGTCTTTACCGCTATCGCCTCGGATTTCGTCATCGCCATCGTCACCCTTGCATTTGTCATCACCTTTACCGCCGTAGATTTTATCTTTTTCACGGCTGCCTCTGATGTCGTCTTGGCCTTTTTTGCCGAAGATCGATTTGTTACCACTGGTGACGCTGATTAAGTCATCGTCATCGGTACCTTCGATGGTGTCGCCCTTTTCTTTGATGCCTTTGGTGTCAACGCTCGGATCGGCGCTACTTTCTTCGGGTGTGTCGTTAAATGCACTCTCGTTTTTGTTGTCGTCAACGGTGTTGTTCAACTTTTGGGCGATCGCCTCTTCAATTAATTTTGTGAAATCGGGAGCGGAGTTATCAGAGTCGGAACTTTCAACCAAACTATCACCTCGATCGGGAAACAGTGTCCCCGACAGATTAGCCAACAACATTTCTTCTTCCATCTTTAGTTATTCCTGCCTACGAATTGATGATGAAAATGGAATTATTTCCTGCTAAACTAGGAGCTAGAAAAATACTTTCAAGCTTTTTTGTTTTGCCTAATAGAATGGGTTCTGCAAGGCAATTTTTAGCAAGATATTCCTGTTTGATTCTAAAGCTTATATTTGGTAATTGCAAGTCTTTTTTTCGGGAATTACTTACAAACAATAATCGAGAGGCTAAATACAGAGTAAGCTTGACCTTACACTACGTTTACTGGTGTTTTTGCGTATTTTCCACAGTTCAAGACCCTGATTTTAAATTGTCTACGTAATTCCCACAGTATAATTCGCTGAATTTTTACTTGCAATGTACAAAGCCCAGCCCCTAACTACCCTAAACACTAAATCCTTAAAATTGAGCGGGCTTTTGAGAAATCTAGCAGGGATTATATTGAAATTTTGTAACAATCCCTTGACAACAATCTGTGGACAACAATCCCAGGGATGATAAATTCCTACAGGTGCAGGATTCTAGGGACAGTGACTTAAAATTCCTGCTTCGAGTTCCCGATAATTAATTATTGTTTTATATAGTTTACTGATCAGAACATTTGTTTTTGTTGTGGATGTGGCAATCTCGTTGACCGCCCCTTTGCCCGATCGGAGTGGAAAAATATGTTTTTATTGCTAAATAGTAAAAAGCAGGCAAAATTATATCTATCTCAAGACAGATTATGAAAATATCCAGAGAAAATAGAAAAGGGAAAAATGTAATATAGCCTTTCTAACTCTCCTATGAGGTACGAGCGAGAATTGGTAATGGGTAATTGGTAATCCTTGCAGGAGTCGTAAATTTTTTACCCCACCCCAACCCTCCCCTTGCTAAGGGGAGGGAGTAAGAAATTCACAAATGATTTAGGATTGCTATAGGTAATTGGTAATTAGTAATTGGTAATGGGTAATTGGTAATGGGTAATTGGTAATTGGTAATTGGTAATTGGTAATGGGTAATTGGTAATTGGTAATTGGTAATGGGTAATTTTTTGATGGATGACGAACGACGGAGGGTTGAGATTTTAAATTGGGGATACTCGATAAAAATAAGCACAACCGCTCTGTTAAACCTACCCAAAATTACCAAAGTCTAGACTTAGCTGGACATTAGAAATTTTGGTGTTAACTTCCTGATTCATCGTAGTCTCAAGATGACTCTTGAGAGGTTTGTCTACTCCAC